>NZ_JBOFLP010000126.1:0-16808 GCF_051657925.1 Chroococcidiopsis sp. | reverse complement strand
GAGATACTTATGCGATCGAAGCATGAGGAAGATCGAGCAACCCGCGTTATCTTAGTACGCCACGGGCAGAGTACTTACAATGCCCTCGGTCTCTATCAAGGTAGCAGCGATGAGTCAGTATTAACTGAAGTAGGGCGCAGCGACGCGCGTTTAACTGGCGATTTTCTTAAAGGAGTGGTATTTGATGCCATCTACTCCAGTTCCTTGAAACGAGCGCAGGAAACCGCCCAAGAAATTTTGAGAGTCATATCCCCCCTTGTCCAATTAAGGGTAACGAACAAGTTACGCGAAACCAATCTTCCGGCATGGCAAGGGTTGTCATTTCAATACGTGCGCGAAAACTTCGCTAAGGAATATCGCCTTTGGAAACAACACCCCCATTTGTTGGAGATGGAGTTACATGCTGTCGGTGAGACAGTAGGAAGACAAGGGAGACAAGGGGAGAAGAGAGCTGGGGAAGCTGGGGGAGCAATTTTAGCCACTAGCCACCAGTCACTAGTCACCGATCGCTGTCAACTGTCTTCACGCAGTGTAGCGCCAGCGTCAACAGTCAACCGACCACTAAAATTCTTTCCTGCCCTAGATTTATATCAAAGGGTGCGAGAGTTTTGGCAAGAAATATTACCGCGCCATAGGGGACAAAGCGTTTTACTCGTGACTCATGGCGGAACCAACCGCGCCTTGATAAGCACGGCTTTGGGAATTAAACCCGATCGCTATCATTGCATTCAGCAGTCTAACTGCGGCATCAGCGTTCTCAATTTTCCTGACGGTTCTCTGGAGTCAGGACAATTGGAAGCAATGAATTTAAATTCTCATGTAGGAGAACATTTACCCAAGCCTCAAGAAGGGGGTCAAGGTTTACGGCTGTTGCTCGTACCTTCTGGGACAAATGCAGCACAAACTCAAAACATAGCTAGGTTTCTCAAACAAGTGCGAATTGACTTTAGCCTCAATAGCATACTTGACTCCTACCACATTACGGTGCAACAAATTCTGCAACACCATCCAGAAACAGTACAGTTTGAGGTATTGCGAGAAGATATTCCCGAAGCTTGGCAAGCAGTCATTGGTAGAAGAAATATAGCTAATTCCAAGCAGTTGACGACTGGTTTAGTTATGGCAAGCGAAGAAACGATCGCTCGTTTAATCGGTCATATTTTTGGCATAAGTTCAAATATTTCTGAACGAGTATTAGTTAAAAAAGGAACGATAAGTTGTTTGCAATACCCGGGCGATCGCCATCCGCCAATTTTACAGGCAATGAATATTTTAACTACTCATAATGACTTGATTCACAAATCAGACGTAGGGTGGGAACTGCCCACGAAAATCACTTTTTAATCGAAACATACTCAATTCACAAATAACCAATGACAAATGACAAAACCATGAAAATTGCATTCATTGTTTGGCGCTTTCCAATTTTATCAGAAGCCTTTATTCTGAATCAAATTACTGGCTTGCTCGATCGCGGTCACGATGTCCGCATTCATCCAGTTAATGGATTGCCTAAAAACTACACGGGTAAAATACATCCTGTAGTTGAAGAATACCAGTTAATGAAACGTACTTATTTTCCGCCAACAGTACCAGAAAAGTTTTTTCCTCGTTTGATTAAAGGATTAGGTTTATTTCTGAAGAATCTGAATCGAGGTTCTTGGAAAACGTTACAATTTTTTCAGCCTGGTAAATATGATGCAGAAGTCGCAACGTTAAAATCTTTTTACAGAACTGTCGCGTTACTTCAAGATGGGTCGTATGACATTATCCATTGTCAATTCGGTACGCTAGCACCAATTGCTCTTGCTTATCGCGACGCTAATATTATTCAAGGTAAGTTAATTACCACATTTCGCGGAATTGATATTAGTAAATACGTTCAAGAGAACGGTATTGATGTCTACGATCGACTCTTTAGAGAAGGTGAGTTTTTCTTAGCAAATTGCGAATTTTTTCGCGATCGCGCTATAAATCTAGGTTGCGATCCAACAAGAATTATCGTTCATGGCTCGGGATTAGATTGTAGTAAGTTTACTTTTAAGCCGCGTCATTTTCCCACTGACGGAAAAATCAAAATTGTCACCACAGGACGCTTAGTCGAAAAGAAAGGAATAGAATATGGTATTCGTGCTATTGCTAAGTTAGTCAAAACCTACTCGAATCTTGAATACAATATTATTGGTGACGGTGACTTAAAAGCCTACTTCGAGCAATTAATCATCGAATTAAATGTCGGTCATGTCGTTAAATTACTAGGTTGGAAGCAGCAAAAAGAAATTATCGAAATTCTCAATGAGTGCCATATTTTTATGGCTCCTAGCGTCACGGCATCTGACGGCAATCAGGATGCACCAGTCAATACTTTAAAAGAAGCAATGGCAATGGGTTTGCCTGTTATTAGTACTAGGCATGGTGGCATTCCCGAACTGGTTCAAAATGGTATATCTGGATTCTTGGTTCCAGAGCGCGATGTTGATGCGATCGCGACAAAACTCGAATTTCTGATCGAACATCCTGAAGTTTGGCAAATTATGGGAAAAGCTGGTCGAGAGCGAGTAGAAGCGAAATACGATATGAACAAATTGAACGATGAGTTAGTGGCAATTTACGAGCAAATGTTAGATGAAAAATTAAATCGCAAAACTTCAATCCAGAACCTTCAAAAATTAATGCATGTTTAGAGCGAAATTTTTACAAAAGAAAACTTTTACGAAATATGAAAATCGCCTTTTTTGTCGCTCGGTTTCCTGTTCTATCAGAGCCATTTATTCTCAATCAAATTGTTGGCGCGATCGAGCGCGGTCATGAAGTTGATATTTATTCCCTAGATGGCGCTCCCAAAGATCTATCTAAAGTGCATCCTTTAGTCGAACAATATCAACTATTAGAACGAACTTTTTACGCACCAAATCGACCGGATAACGAGCTATGGCGTTGGCTGAAAGGGTTGAGTTTACTAGCGCTTAATTTCTACAAAAATCCTTTGGTGTGCTGGCAATTATTGAATACCTCTCGATATTTGAGTCAAGCAAAATCGCTGAAGCTACTTTATCGAGCGATACCATTTCTTAGTAAGAAATCGTACGATGTCATTCACTGTCAATTTAGTACTTTGGGAGTGTTTGGTGTGTGGTTTCGTCAACTCGGATTAATTGAAGGAAAATTAATCTCCACGTTTCGAGGTGCAGATATTAGTAAATTCTTACCCAAGTGGGGCGATCGCGTTTATCAAGAAGTCTTTCAAGAAACAGATTTTTTCTTGGCTAACTGTGAGTTTTTTAAAAATAAGGCAGTTACTTTAGGATGCGATTCAGACAAAATTCACGTCCACGGTTCGGGAATTGATTGTAGTAAGTTTGCTTACCAACCTCGATTTTTTCCTGCTGATGGCAAAGTGAAAATTGTGACCACTGGACGTTTAGTAGAAAAAAAAGGAATTGAGTATGCGATCGCCGCAGTTGCCAAAGTCGCTCAAACTTATCCAAATATTGAATACTACATCATTGGTGATGGAGAGCTAAAAGCAGACTTAGAGCAATTAATTACTGGATTGAATGTAGATAATATTGTCAAAATATTAGGCTGGAAACAACAAAAAGAAATTGTAGAAATTCTCGATACTTGTCATATTTTTCTGGCTCCTAGCGTGACCGGAGCTGATGGTAATCAGGATGCACCAGTCAATACATTAAAAGAAGCAATGGCAATGGGTTTACCTGTTATTAGTACTTTACATGGTGGCATTCCAGAATTAGTGGAAGATGGCGTATCTGGGTTTTTAGTTCCAGAACGAGATGTTGAGGCGATCGCTCAAAAATTAAACTACCTAATTGAACATTCAGAACTTTGGCAACAAATGGGTTTATCTGGTCGAGCGCAGGTAGAAGCAAAATATGATATGGACAAGCTAAACGATGAATTAATTGAAATTTATCAACAAGTATTAGATTCAAACTTACCCAAAAAAACTGTAACGAAACGCAAATTGGCAGTCACGACAAATCGTTAGAATGGAGGAATAGAGCGTAATGAAACCTATAGTGACAATCGTTGTTGTACCTCGCGAGCGTTTTAGCTGTACTCAGGCATCTTTAGAAAGCATTTACGCACA
This sequence comes from Chroococcidiopsis sp., assembly GCF_051657925.1. Taxonomy (NCBI): domain Bacteria; kingdom Bacillati; phylum Cyanobacteriota; class Cyanophyceae; order Chroococcidiopsidales; family Chroococcidiopsidaceae; genus Chroococcidiopsis; species Chroococcidiopsis sp. Next base: position 12,694 of record NZ_JBOFLP010000126.1, on the reverse strand, counting down.
CACAGATTTTCCCTTCAAGTTAATTTATGTTGATGGAAATTCTCCAGCAAAAGTACGACAATATCTAGAAGCTCAAGCCCAAGAAAAGCAATTTGAAATTATTCGCACAAATTACTATCTTTCTCCCAATCATGCACGTAACATTGGTTTAAGTCGTGTCGATACTAAATATTTGGTTTTTGTTGATAACGATGTCATAGTTTCTCCAGGCTGGTTAACAGCTTTAGTTAATTGCGCTGAGGAAACAGAAGCAACTGTAGTTGGTCCTTTAATGTGTGAAAAGCAACCTATCCACCAAAGGGTTCACTTTGCAGGTGGAGAAAGCCGCGTTGTTACTGATGTGAAAGGTAGACGACATCTACGCGAAAAAATGTACAAACAAGGTCATAACGCGGTGGAGTTGCGTCCTCAATTGAAGCGGACTCAAACTGAATTAGCAGAATTTCATTGCACTTTAGTCCGTAGAGAAATCTTCGATCGCATTGGCTATCTTGATGAAGCTATGCTCAACACCAAGGAACACCTCGACTTTTGCATGACTGTAGCACAAGTGGGAGGTACGGTCTATTTTGAGCCAGATAGTTTAGTCACCTACGTACCAGGTCCACCTCTAGAATGGACGGATTTGCATTTTTATATGCTGCGTTGGAGTGACGCTTGGACTTTAGGCAGTTTACAACGCCTACGCGAGAAGTGGAATTTATCGGAAGACGGTTATTTCCAAACTAAGTATAAAAAATTGGGAGTCAGACGCATTGCCACAATTATTAAACCCTTCGTGCGTCAGGTAAGTTTTGGATTTGAGAATAAGCCGTTGAAGAGAACCATGAAAAAACTCGACCGGAAATTCAACCATTATCTGAGCGATCGCTATGCCAAAATGCTGCCACAACGCAAACTGGAGCTACCACCAATTCAGAAAGTAACTGTGACACCAGAGTTAGCTAAAGCGTGAATAAAATTGGTAATGGGTAATTGGTGGTAGTTGCCCCTCTGCCCCTCTGCCCCTCTGCCCCTCTGCCTCCCTGCTCCCTACTCCCTGCTCCCTAACACTAATTCACGCCTGAAAAATTACCGAAAGATTATTAGCTGGCATGGCATAAGTCGTAACTAGGGAAAGATTTTCGCTGCGTGCAACTGCGACAACATCATCCAAATTGCGCACGCCCCATTCTGGATTTTGTGCCTGTAAACTTTCATCAAAAGCAGCATTGCTGGGTGCAGTATGCTGACCCGCCTGCTTGAAGGGTCCATACAAGTACAAAATACCCCCTGGTGGCAAAATTCGCCTTGCTCCTGCCATCAATCCCAGACAAGCCGACCAAGGGGCAATGTGAACCATGTTAATGTTGGCGATCGCAATAATTGGATTGCGCTGAAAATCTATACCATGTAAAGATTCTGGCAGTTCGTCCCCTTCTACTACCCAAACCGGATCGCTAGCATCTAACGCCAGTGGTGGATACAAATTATCTGTCGGACAAGATTCTCGCCATGCTGCAATACTCTCTCGTGCTAAAGGATTTGGATCGGATGGAATCCAATTACGCGGGTGAAGGCGAGAGGCGAAATAAACTGCATGTTCTCCTGTACCACTGGAAACCTCTAAAACCGTACCTGTAGAAGGCAAAACTTGCAGCAGCACTTCCAGAATCGGCTCGCGGTTGCGTTGGGTAGCAGGGGCGTACTGTCGTCGGCTACTTGAATCGTTCATGCAGGTTATGGGGGGCGATCGCTACTATTAACAGCATTAATTATTTCAGCATGACATCTGTGCTAACAATGCCGTACCATAAGCCGCTTCCGCGTGCGCTGACTGCGCCACAGGCACGCCTAAATGTCTAGCTCGAATTTGGCTCCAAACGGCATTTTTCGCCCCGCCTCCAGCTGTGTAGACGCATCTCAAAGGGGTTACTCCGAGCTGCTGCAATAATTGATATCCCCGTGCTTCGATCCGTGCCATACTCTCCAATAATCCGTGTAGAAACTCAACTGGATTTTCTGGACGAGGTTCTAGTCGCGGTGGTAAATGAGGATCGTTAATTGGGAAGCGATCGCCTGCTTTGAGTAAAGGATAGTAATCTAGGGGACTTTTGTAATTAGGATCGATCTGACTGCTCAGTGTTTCTAACTCTGCATCTGTAAAAAAGTGCCGTAACACAGCTCCACCAGTATTAGAAGCCCCACCAGTCAACCACAAATCGCCCAGTCGATGGCTGTAAATTCCAGATCGGGCATCCTCCACCCGCGTCTGACTGAGTAATTTGAGTACCAAGGTCGAACCCAATGATGTCACTGCTTCTCCAGGGGAGTTTGCTCCACTAGCTAGAAACGCAGCAATACTATCTGTTGTCCCAGCTCGTACCACGCAGCCTTGCGGCAACCCCAACCGCGATCGCACCTCTACCGTCACCTCTCCTACAGGCGCGCCAGGAGTAAGTACCTGGGGCAAATTTGGCAGTGCAGGCAACTTCAACAACCAGTCAGGATAGCACAACCGTTCCACGTCATATCCCAACTTCAGAGCGTTATGATAGTCGCTCATGCCTAGCTGTCCGTGTAATAAAAAACCCAACCAGTCGGCTTGGTGTAGGAAATATATTTTTGTAGGGGCGCACATCTGTGCGCCCCTACAAGCTTTTTGCCACCACAACAACTTTGCCAAACTGGATGTAGCGCCGATCGCAACGTGATGGGGAGGAGCGATCGCGCGTAGTTTGTCCATGACGGCAATGCCGCGATCGTCGTTATAGAGTAGTGGGGCAACAATTGGATTGCCCGTCGCGTCACACAGTAAGACGGTCGAAGAAGTCCCATCAATCGCGATCGCCTCTATTTTCTGCCGTAGTTCTAAGGGCAGTTGCTCTAGTAAGCAAAACAAGCCTGTCTGCCATTGAGCGGGTGCAGTTGCTAATTCTGCCCCTGTAAAAGTATGCTTGGCTTCTGCCAGAGTCTTGCCTGTGGCATCGATCGCCACGGTTCTAGCGCCAGAAGTCCCAAAATCGATTCCCAGAGAAATCATCAGTTGTTAGGGAGGAGGGAGCAGGGAATAGTTATCATGACTACCAACTTTTCAATATTCAACAGAATTTTGTGTAGAGTTGTAACAAGCTATTCCCCTGATGAGGGAATTCATTTGAAATTATGAAACTATCTGGTAAGAATACTTTGTGACTAGGAGGCTTTTTAATGAATATATCAGATACTCAAGTTTACGTTGCTCTCGTAGTAGCGTTACTACCTGGTCTACTAGCTTTTCGGCTAGCTACCGAACTGTATAAGTAGAAATTTAGGTACATTTGTTAACTATGACATTGTGAGGCAGAGAGTACTAGTTTGTTACCTGAACAAACACTTATAGTTCAACTGCTTCCAAGTTGAGTTTTGAGTCAGGGGATCGCTCCTCGACTCAAAACCCAATCTCAAATCATTTAAATCAGTTTGAATCGAGCTTCGATTGCATAACATCTACCAACTAGCAAAATCCCGTTTCGCGATCGCCAGTTGCTCTACAACGATCGGCTGCTGACCTCCGAGAGTCCTCCCCGTTGATTTACCGTATATTCACTAGTCTTAATTGTGCGATGGTAAACAGTTTTGGCTACGTTTGCGTAAAACTACGGTTGGGAGCTAGAGCAGAGTGAGAGTAAGGTTTTGGGGATTCTTTGCATCAGAGTAAACTTTGTATCAGAGTAAACAAAAAGCCCAATCCACAGACTGTATAAGACTAGTTGTTTAATCGCCCCTTTTGAGCAATTATGAACGCCATTCAACCGTCTAGACCACCTCTACAGCCGCAAAAGACTCGCCGCCAGGATCGCCGTAGAAAAACCGTACAGCGCCAGCAGCGCCATCCCAATCGCACGTTAGTTTTAGAAAACACTGCAAAACTATTTGCTAACTGTGCCATTTCTGCTATAACGCTGTATGGTTTGGCGCAGTTAGCACCTTATCTTTGGTCGCAGCAGCAAAAATCGAAAGCAATTAATACCGAAGTCAAGCAGATAGAACAGCGCGTCGGTCATCTGCGTCAAGATCTCAACCACTACTTCGATCCCCGTCAAAGCTATTCTTTGATGAAAGAGCAAAATAATTTAATTGAACCAGGACAGCGCCAAGTTTACTTCCTCGACAAATCTAGATAGCAATTAGCAACCGGCAATTAGCAGCCAGCATTACCGCTAATTGTCAATCGTTAATAATTGATTTAACCAAGTTTCGACCTGAGCGTGTAAACGCATAGCGGAATCGGCATTGGAGCTGTTGTGCTGTGGTAGAAGCTGTAAAGCACGGCGATAATCAGATATGCAGCAGTTCCAATCACCCCATAAATGATAAGTCCGACCGCGTTCGGCATAAATATGTCCTTCTAGCTGTCCTAGTAACAGTGCCAGATCGAAACTTTCAATTGCCTCTTCGTAGCGTTCCAAATCGCGCAGAGTAATGCCTCGGTTGAGTAACGCCCGCACGTAGCTAGGATTGAGATCCAGGGCGCGATCGTAGTCAGCCAATGCAGCGAGGAAATTTCCACAGGCAGCGTGGTAGTTAGCTCGATTGTTATAAGCTTTTGCTAAATTCGGATTCAGTTCTAGTGCGCGCTCGTAGTCAGCGATCGCCTGTTGGAGTTGACCAGCCTGGAAGTATACTAATCCCCGATTGTTGTAGTCAATCGCATTTCCAGGGCAGCGATAAAGCAGTTGGCTCAACAACGCGATCGCGTCGGCATAGTTTCCCTGCTGCGATTTCTCCGCAGCACATGCACGTAAGTATGTATCGGATAAGGCTAGTTCTGGTTGCCGTTTACTGTTTTTGGAGGCTATTGGCGACTGATTAGCTATGCCACTAGTATTACGTTGATGACGGCATTTCCGATTCTTTTTTTCTGCTTCTAACGATTGGCTTCTCATGATGGTTGCTGGGCTGTTGAGCCACAAGCTCTATAAAATAAACTTATAATTATCTAGACTCTATCTGGTGTATCTTTGTGGCACTTACTTAGGTGTCTTAGCCTAGATTTATGTTATGTCAGGCATTAGTAGCGCCCAAGTCGATGCTCACACTCTATGATTCTCACTTCATACTGGATTATTCATCTTTCCGCAGATAAATTCCAGAAGATTTAGGAATTAGGCATCAGTTATCAGTGAAGAAAGGGGTGTGGGGTGTAGTGGAAAGAATTCGGAATTTGGAATAGACGCGCTCCGCTACACTTCGTGAACGGAATTCGGAATTAATCGATCGCTGGTCACTGGTCACTGGTCACTGGTCACTGCTCCCTGCTCCCTTTTCTTCAATACGTTCGACAAGTTGATAAAATGCAAGCACGGTGACTGCTGTGTTTGGATTTTTGAGAGAATTTTGTTATGACTACTGCTACTGTGTATGCCAACGCGCCCGAGCTATCCCCAGAAGACTACGTTGCGATCGGGCTAGCGACTTGCTTTGTGAAGGAAGATGGAGAAGTGCGCGACCTAGAAATTATCGAGCCGATACCCTCTGCTGCTTTAGAAGCGATCGCTAAAGGTATTCCCACATCTTACAAACTGGTTAGCGCTATAACCCTGGGAACAGTTTTAGCTGGGGATAAATTGCAGATACCTGCTGGTTTTCCCACCTCAGCCCAATTTAGCGACGACTTCGGACAACGGGCGATCGCTGCTGCTCGTACTTACAAGAGCCGTACTGTTGCTAAGGCTCTCATTCCTCTCGGCACAACTCGCGAAAATTTTAATTATTCCACAGAACGCAAGCGCGTGCTAAACATGAAACGAGTTGTTAGTAAAGACGATAATGTGAAGCAGCACGCCTACACTCATCAAGTTTTGTGATTGTCGAGTTTTGTAATAGCATTTGAATCTTTAAAATATGCTCAAGCTTTATGGTGGTGCTTTTAGCCGTGCCGCGATCGTTCAATGGTATCTGGAAGAACTAGAAGTTCCCTATGAATTTGTGATGCTGGATATGAAAGCAGGAGAGCATCTCCAGCCCGAATATCTTGCTGTCAACCCCTTTGGTAAAGTTCCAGCAATTGTAGACGGAGATGTTCGACTGTGGGAATCTGGTGCAATTCTGGCGTATCTTGCCGACAAGTACGAAAAAGCCGAGCTGTCCTTAGAAGAACGCGCTCAGCTGAGCCAATGGATTTTATTTGCTAATGCCACACTGGGACCAGGAATTTTTGTTGAAGCAAACCGCGATCGCGAAATGCCACGTCTGATGACTGCTCTTAATCGAATTCTAGAGCAGCAATCTTATTTACTCGGTCAAAAGTTTAGCGTAGCTGATGTCGCGGTCGGCTCTATCTTAAGTTACATTCCAATCATGCTAAAGCTAGATCTGAGCGAATATCCAGCAGTTGTTAGCTATGCCAAAAGACTCGCCGAACGTCCGGCATTTCAAAAGTCAATTGGCTCTCGCCGTGGTGGGTGAAGAAAAGTAGCCTTCAAAGTCCGTCTCATTAAAATTTGTTTAACAATTCATCTGAAAAAAATAGCAGGGTAGACAATGCCTACCCTGCTTCCACGTATTAAGAGTTAGCTCTGCGTTTAGCCCTAGCTTATCTAAAGCCAACAGCCGCTTGCCAAACAAAAGCTAGCAGCAAGAAAAATAGAGGAATCAAGGGCAGAACGTCAACTAGAGGATCTAGGATGGAATATGCTTCCGGTAGTTTTGCTAACAATAATGCGGCTTCCATACTTAAATTTTCCTTCTCAACACAGCTTTCAGAATTGACATGCATCTTAACATGAATCAGTGTCAGGGAACAGGGAGCAGGGAACAGGGAGCAGGGAACAGGGAGCAGTTGTCAGTGAGGGATGAGGGGTGAGGAGTGAGAGGTGAGTGTTTGTATCTATCTTCTCCTGACTCCTGACCCCTGACTCCTGACTCCTTTCTAATGACCAATGACCAATGACCAATGACTAATGACCGACTTGTCCCTATTTCCTATTCCCTAAACGAAATTCCTGACAAGACTGGTAGCAATTGTCAGGATCGTAGATATGACACTGAGATGTAATTTCCTGCATTAGAGACCAAGAAAAGTTGGATTCTGGGTGTAAATAAGCACCCCAGTTTTGTTGTAAGCTACGATAAGCTTGCCACAGTTTGTAGGAAGGAATTGCAGTCGAAATGTGGTGGGGAATATGGACGCTAATGTCGTGGCAGAGAAATTCTACCCATTGGGGATAATTACAATGAATAGTTCCTGACAACTGCGATCGCGCCGCATTCCATTCATGAGGATGATAGAAAGGAATATCTACTGCTGTATGGTGTACCAGAGTAAAAGTACTCATCCAAAAATGATAAACCAACCAAGGAATAAACCAAAATTTGATGACTCCCCAGAAACCAGTAGTAGCAAAAAGTAGCGGAAATGCGATCGCGGCAAAAACAATGACTAACATTGCCGAAAATCTGACCTGTTCGCGCTGTTTCCCTTCAAATCGAGTCCAGTTAAAGTGTAATGCTCCCCAGTGCAAGGTAGAAGCCATCCACCAGAATTCACCCCGCATCAGTCGATAGCCCCATTGTCCAAGGGAACCTAAACTAGCATAAAACTCTGGTTGAAAGGGTTGCCATGCGTTGTCTTCACCTATCTTATTAGTGTGTAAGTGGTGGTGATTGTGTAAGATGCGCCAGCTATGGAAAGGGTAAATTAACGGTAATAGTAGCGTATGCCCTACCAAATCATTAACCCAACGACGTTTAGCAAACGAACGATGTCCGCAATCGTGGGCAATCACAAAAAAACCGGTCAACGCTGTACCGGTAAAAATCCAAACAAAGGGTAACAAATACCAAGGCGCGATCGCTAAACCTACATAACCCACCACAACCATAAAGATATTAATGAATACCTGCGACCATGCTTGCAAGCGATCCCGTTGAAAGCACTCCTTAGGTATGGTTTTGAGGATATCTTTGAGACGTATTTCAGTATTGAAGGAACCATAAGTTGGTTGTTGAGGCTGTGGAATCAGTGTAGTCATGAACACCTGTAAGAAACGATACCAATTGCTAACACACCACTAAGTTGATAGCGTGCTGATAGTTTTGCGATCGAACTGCTTCGGAATTATATCAACCTTAAGTATCTTAGAAAAAGGGGCATTTATCATGGATGAAGTCGCGCATTCGTAAGTCAGAAGTCGAAATTAACTGCTCCCTGCTCCCTGCTTCCTGCTCCCTTGCTTCACTGATAACTGAATTTGCTTTCCCATTACGATCAAATCGCGCTCTACACCGTCAAGATTGGCGACCTGGGGTAAATAACCCCAACGCTGAAAGCCAAACGCATCAAATAGTTTTATGCTGGGCTGGTTATGGGCAAAAATGAAGCCTAATAGAGTCTTTAACTCCAAGCTGGGGCTTTGCTCGATCGCGTAAGATAGCAATTGTCGTCCCACGCCACAGCGACGATAGCTAGGAGCAACATATATACTCACCTCCGCAGTTGCTTTATAAGCTGGTCGTCCATAAAAAGATTGAAAACTCAGCCAGCCAGCTATAGCTGCATCTATTTCTAGTACCCAAATCGGACGCTCTGCTGGAGAATGGGCAAAAAACCAATCCGTGCGGCTTTCTACAGATACGGGTTCTAGATCGGCTGTTGCTAATCGGTCGGGAATTGCAGCATTATAAATCGCGACAATTTCTGACAAATCGGCAACCACTGCATCGCGAATCGTTCTCATCACCTCTTCACCCCTCATCCACTTGGGCGCACAACTCTTGCGTTTCCCACTCCCCACTCCCTATTCTCCACTCCCTAATAAAGGTGCAGCTGCCAATAGCGTTTGGGTATAAGGATGCTGAGGATTGTTAAAGATAGCTTGAGTCGTATCGATTTCGACAATCTGACCGCTATTCATCACAGCAATGCGATCGCATAAAAATCGAGCTACCCATAAGTCATGGGTAATAAATAAATAAGTTAGATCGAACTCTCGCTTTAATTCCAGCATTAAATCGAGTACCTGAGCTTGGATACTAGCATCGAGCATACTGACAGGTTCGTCACAAATTATCAGTCGCGGACGAGTAATCAACGCACGGGCGATCGCGACTCGCTGCTGTTGTCCGCCAGATAGTTCGCTAGGATAGCGGCTGTAGTAATTCTCTAGTGGAGTTAGTCCGACGCGCTTCAGCATTGCCATGACCTGCTCTTTTGCTTTTGCAGGATTAGCTATTTGATGAATGAACAAAGGCTCGGCAATATTCTGTCCCACTGTCATTGTTGGATTAAGACAAGCATGGGGATCTTGAAAGATCATTTGCATCTGTCGGCGAGAAAGGCGTAGATCTTGTCGCGACAAAGTAGTTAAATCCGTGCCTTGCCACTCTACTTTTCCTGATGTAGGGCGAACTAACTGCAATATTGTCCTAGATAAAGTACTCTTACCACAGCCCGATTCCCCAACTAATCCCAAGATTTCCCCAGGGAAAAGTTCCAAATTTATTCCATCTACAGCCTTAATTGTCTGGTCTTCAGCTTTAAACAACCGCTCGATAAAATTGCGTTCTAAGCTGTAATGCTGTTTGAGATTGGTGATTTTGAGAATTGGTAATTGGTAATTGGTAATTGCTCCCCTGCTCCTCTGCCCCTCTGCTCCCTCTGCCCCTCTGCTCTCTTGTCCCCCGACTCCCTGCTCCCTGCTCCCTGCTCCCTGCTCCCCATGAATATGCAAAGCCGCCTGCAAGAGCGATCGCGTGTATTCGTGTTGGGGTTGCCGAAATACTGTTTGGGAGGAACCAGTTTCGACTAATTCTCCATCGTGCATTACGCCAATGCGATCGCAGTATTCTCCCACCAGTGCCAGATCGTGAGAAATTAATAACAAAGCCATGTCCCGCTCGCGACATAGGCGCATCAGTTCTTTTAAGATTTGCGCCGCTACGGTTACATCTAAACTAGTTGTTGGTTCGTCGGCAATAATTAGTTTGGGATCGAGCATCAAAGCTAGGGCGATCGCCACCCGTTGGCGCATTCCACCGCTAAATTCATGCGGGTATTGATGCCAGCGATTTTCCGGAATATTCACGGCGGCGAGAGTAGCGATCGCCTTATCCCTTAGTTCTCGTTCTGAGAGTTGGGGTTGGTGCGCCCTTAAAGTTTCCACGCAGTGCTTGCCAATCGTCATCAGCGGATCGAGGCGCGTCATCGGATCTTGAAATACCAGTGCTACTGCTTCTCCACGAAATTGCCGCATCTGGGTAGGCGTGAGATCTAATACCGATCGCTCCTCAAATATCACCTTGCCATTCACGCGACTGGCGGTTGGTAACAGGCGCATTACAGCCCGCCCTAGAGTCGATTTACCGCAACCTGACTCTCCCACCAGCCCCAGGCGTTCGCCCCGTTGCAGCGTCAGAGAAACGCCGTTGACAGCCCATTGCAGAGTCTCCCTATCTTTTTGGTGTGGATAGGCGACTTTGAGATTGTCGATACAAAGTAGAGCTTGGCTCATATTATCAGTTATCAGTTATCAGCTATTGGTGAATCAACTTTTAGATTGTGGATTTTGAATTGGTCATGGGTAATGGGTAAGTCGTAGGTGAGAATTAATTGGTCACTGGTCACTGGTCACCGGTCACTGATAATATCTGGTTTATAACTATTTGAACTACAGTTAGCTAGAAAAAAAGTTATTTTTTTAACAAAAACTCAGTCGTAGTCGAGTTAATGCTTAGTTTTTAAATCTATTTTGTACTCACATAAGATTCCTACTAATGCCTGAAACCAAAAGTTCTATTCTCATCCTCGGTGGTGGTTTTACTAGTTTATTTACTGCTCTACATTTAAGCCATCAGCATTGCTCTCTACCCATCGTGGCGATCGATCGCGAGTGAAGTTTCATGTTTAAACCCTTACTCTATGAGTTTTTGAGTGGGGAAATGAAATCGGATTTGGTGTGGGCTAGATATGACGAGCTGTTGCAGAACATAGTTTTAGGTTTAGGCAGCACTACGGATTATTTTGGCGTAGAAGGAGCAAGCAAGCATTCTTTTTCGATCCGCACTGGAGAAGATGCGATCGCGTTAGGGAGACATCTAGGCGATTGTCTCCAAAGAGTAACTCAAACAGAAGATATAAAACAACGCCGCACCCTATTGACGTTTGCTGTCTTCGGTGCTGGTTGTTCTGGAGTAGAGCTAGCTGCTACCTTAGCAGACTTATTACCCGATTGGTATGCTCAAATTGGTGGTAACAAACAAGAAATCCGGGTAGTCATTATTCAACGGAGAATCCTTTACCTGCAACGGCGTAAGTTGCCTACCAACAAGTAGCAGCGATCGCTAAAAATATCATGGCATTATCTGAGGGCGAGTCCCTAACTCCAGCTCATGTACGCCTGCGTGGGGTCCTGATGAAATTGGGTTTAGATGAAAGCGTGGTAGAAATTTTCGATCGCTACGAAGTCAAGGGCAAGTTAGGGCATCTCATCCGTCAGGGAGTTTATCTAGAGATGTTACCAACACCAGTACGTAATTTTAAAGCTACAACTGAATGGCTGACCAACGAAATTTTCGAGCAATTTGTCAAAACATAAACAATTGCTACAACTTTTTCTAAAATTTTTCAAGGAAAATAGCGAATTGCAATCGTAATTAAGAAAAGTACTTGCACTGCGATCGCCTTCCTGCTAATCTAAAACTATATTTATAATGGGAATATAATTATAATTTCTATTTTTATTAATATTTATATTATAAAAATATTCTATGAATTACTTTACCAAAAAAAACGTCCGCTCTGAATCTAGTTAAAGCAAAATTTAAGATTTGAGCAACAAAATAAGCTGGTAAAACTATTGGCAGTGGACGAAGTTGAGCCAAGGGCGAGCCGAGCCAGAGTCCTTCCTAAATACCTCGCATGACTATAGTACTCTCATTTGGGCGATCGGTTTGCGCTCTCAGAGTGACTATAGCATCAAGTCATTCAACAATCAAGCTATTTAACAAATGACCAATGACAAATAGCAGCATTTTGGTAGAGTGTCGAATATATCTCCATGAATTAACATAAAAGAATAACTATTATGACGAGCGATCGCAACGGCTGAGAAATGTTATCAGATCGAGACAAACAGACAGTGCAATCTGGAAATATTCCTTATGAAGTAGCTGTCATTGGAGCTGGTATTTCTGGAACTGCTTTGCTGTATAGCTTAAGTAAGTACACTAATGTAGAGCGGATTCTCTTAGTCGAAAAAGAATCAGAAGTCGGCTTATGCAACTCTCATAAAACAATGAATAGCCAAACGCTTCATTTTGGCGATATAGAAACTAACTATACTCTAGAAAAAGCTCAAAAAGTGAATCGAGCCGCAACCTTAGTCAAAAACTATCTTTTAAGGAACGATGCCAGCCAAAAAAGCTATAGCAAGTACCACAAATTAGTCTTAGCTATTGGAGTAGAGCAAGTTCAAGAACTGCGAGATAGATATAGAGAATTTCAATCGTTATTTCCGCAATTAAAATTAATTCAAAAACCAGAAATAGAGGCAATTGAACCTAATGTTATTAAAGATAGAAAGCCTGACGAAGAAATTATAGCTTTATATTCTGAAGCTGGTTACACAATAGATTTTCAGGCCTTATCTCGCTCGTTTTTGCAAAACTCAATTGAAACTAAAAAAACGATTGACATTATGATGTCAACAAAAGTTAAGTTCCTCAAAAAAGTACA
>NZ_JBOFLP010000125.1:0-7513 GCF_051657925.1 Chroococcidiopsis sp. | reverse complement strand
CTACTTTTACGGCTAACGTTGCAGTAATAACTAAAAATGGACAGTCTTCTAACCTTGACTACCGCCAAAGCAATGTTTGGGTGCGTCACAACGGACGATGGATTATCGTCCATGAAAATGCTTCACCACCCGTGCAAATTTCTGCCAAAAACATCAAGGCGCGATCGCATCGAGAGAATAAAAACCAGGAGTCAATTCATGTCTCAAAATAATCTTAATGATGAGATTGAAATTAAAAATCTCACTCAGAAATGGTTTGATATTTGGAGTCAAAAAGAAAAACCATTTACAGGAAAAGGACTTGAAGAAGTTTTTGCTTCCAAAGCGGGTGAAATGCTCGTGTACGATGATTTTGATGGGGATGTAAAAATCATTCGGAGCGTACGAGAATATATTGATACTTGGATTCCAGTAATGCAAGAGCAGTTTTCGTATCATGAAATCCAACCTGAAGGTGAGATCGATCTCAAGATAGATGACAGTATGGCATTATCTACGTTTATTTGGGTGAGTAAAAGCAAGCTGAAAAATGGCACGGATATCAGCATTCGACAGTATGCAACCCATGTCTGGAAAAAAATCGACGGACGTTGGTGTCTCATTCACGAGCATCTAACTTTAGGCAAGAGTTAAGTTATATTTTGGCGATCCAATTCAAGAGCAGCATCACACCCAAGTAAACAACTCACCGCTAAATCGGAGTACCGATTATAGCGGGAGCTTTATCCCAGATTTCACCTATCGGAAAGAGGGACAATTGTCCAACGAAATTGACAAGCAATCCCCGGAATTTCGGGCGAGTTTACAAAAGTCACCCCAAGAGCAGCAATATTATTAGCCGCGTTTATATCAGCATCATGCTCAAATCCACAATGCCCACACTTAAAAACTTTTCCGTTGCGATACGACTTCCCTTTGACTGGGTGGACGTGATGGCAACGCGAACAAGTTTGACTGGTATAGGCAGGCGGCACAAATACCACTCTTACGCTAGCAATATTTGCTTTGTAACCAACGAACAAGCGCAGTTGATAGAACGCCCAATTATTAGTTCTACGACGTTCAACTTTACGAATTGGCTTTTGATTCAAAGACTCTCTAATGTTAGTCAGATCCTCAAAAGCCAATGCCGCGTTTATCCGTTTTGCATCTTGAACAAGTTGCTTAGAAATATTGTGATTCAACCACTTTTGAAACCTTTGTTCTCTACCGGAGAGCCTTCGCAACAATTTTCTAGAACTGCGCGTGCGTTTGCTTTGAACATTAGCTCTGACCTTACTGTATCGGTCACGAGTGTTTTGAATCTGTTTACCACTCCAAGAGTCACCCTTGGAAGTGGTGGCTATGTCGCGCCTGCCGAGATCCACCCCAATCACCTTGGGTGTTTTACCTGCGGGATTGGTAGGCAGGTCAATACAGATATTAATGTAGTAATCTCCTTGTTTCGTTTTATTGAGAGTAGCAGCCGTTGGGGATTGCCCTTTAAGCAATGCCAACTGGTAGTTACCAATACTCAACTTAAACTTAACTCGACCACACATCAAGGTAACGCCAACGGTTTGCAAATCCTCAATATACTGAAAAGTCCGCACATCCAAACTCAAAGATGTTGGTCTAAATTTGTGGACTTGTTTAACTGTTTTAGCGTTACCAATCACGCGGCGAATTGCTTGACAGACATGATTTGCTTTCAAACCAGTAGTTTCACGAATTGGCTTGTAAACCAAGTGATGAAGTTTGGTCGTGTTCCAGCAGTTCTCGCGTTTTGCAATCCCGTATATCTGATTGCAAGCGTCAGCAAATCCTTGCAAAGTGCGGTCTATCTCAGAGCGCAACTCTACAGGGACTTGAAGCTTGCATTTTACAGATATTGTTTGCATTCGGATAGCGTTGAAACTCATCCAATTATACCAAAAAACACAACACACAAACTAATGGCTAACAAAATATTTGTTAATTGCTCAACTGTCCCCCTCGTTGTTTGTGCTTTAGCACAAAAACACTCAGGGGACGTTTCACAATTAACCCTCCATTGCTCCCGCTACCAAGCTGAGTACAGCTATGGTGGAAGTCTCCTGGAGGTGTGAGATGAACGACGAATTAATTAATTCACAAGACTCACATAAGCCAATTACTGTATTGGTATCTCGTCATCCATGTAAAGGCAAGGAACGAGAATTTGAGAAAGCTTTGTCTGACACGATCGATGTTGCTCTTCAATTTCCGGGTCATTTGGGCGTGACTATTCTTAAACCACAAGCAAACGAATCAGATGCCTATCGGATTATCGTTAAATTTGACTGTGCAACCCATTACCAGCAATGGTATCGATCGCGGAGCGCAATATATTGGTTTAATGTGCTGGCACGTCTAGAAAAACAACCGCCTAATTTTGAGGTCATGACTGGTTTGGAAGCTTGGTTTGCGATTTCTAACTCCGCTACTCTTCGACCGATCGTGCCACCATCGAGATACAAAATGGCAATAATTACTTGGCTAGCTATCTTTCCCCTCATTGTAGGAATTAATTTGTTATTCGGGAATGTACTCAGTCAATTACCAATGTTGTTACGCAGTCTGATTTTGAGTGCCACTTTGGTTTTTCTGATGACTTATATTGTTATGCCTAGAATGACCAAATTATTTTCTCGTTGGCTGTATCCATCTACTTCTAAGTCTTAGAAAAAATTTATTTGAAAAGAAAACGATCTTGAATCTTCTCTATTTATTCTCGATCGCGATTTAATTTAAGGTTAATTCAATTAAAACAAACAAAGTATAAAAATTTTTCAGCGCGCCGAAACTAACTTTTTACTTGTCTTCATGCGGAGGTAAAAACCCATGAATTGGAAATGGCAAAAAATTGTATTTTCGCTAATTGCTGAAATTATTTTAAATTTTGTAGGATACGACCAAATAGCAGATTACACTCAGCAACCCCGGTCTAAAGACACGGGGCGATCTGAGCGTAAGCCTTTTAGCCCTAGCTGACCAGACTATTTGTTTAGGGCAAGAGTTAAAGACCTACTTCAGGATGCTTGCTAGTCCTGAACCCTAGAACCAGACGATTAAACAGATTTATGGGTTAAGTCAGTGTCGCCTGGATAGTAAGGATGCCTTGCTCTGAGGACACCTCAGATTTGCCTTCGGCATCCGTACCGACCCTAAACATTGTCGAAGCCAACCTTACCGATTTGGAGTACGCAGCAATGCAAAATTATGTCTTTGTTATCGACCAAAACAAACAACCTCTCAACCCAATTCCACCGAAAAGAGCAAGAGAATTGTTGACCAAACAAAAAGCTGCTGTATTCAGGATGTATCCATTTACGATTATTTTGAAACACGCGGTTTTCAACCCTGCGCCAAAGCCATTAACTATAAAATTAGACCCAGGCAGCAAGGTTACTGGAATTGCAATTCTAGAAGGAGCAAATGTGATTTGGGCGGCTGAATTGGAGCATAGAGGAGGACAAATCAAAAACTCATTATTAGCTAGACGCTCCTTGCGGCGCAGTCGCAGAAACCGCCACTCCAGATATCGTCCAGCACGTTTTGATAATAGAAAACGCTCATGTGGATGGTTGCCTCCATCATTAATGCATCGCGTTCTGACGATTGAAACTTGGGTTAAGCGCCTAGTTCGTTATGCTTCTATTACTCAATTGGTGATGGAGTTAGTTAAGTTCGATACTCAAAAACTGCAAAATCCCGAAGTTGATGGAGTCGAGTATCAACAAGGGGTGCGATTCGTTTCTCCGAAAATGGAAGGTTTAGTCGCCTGAAGTGTATGGAGAGCAAGGCTCTCAGTCTATTATATGGACTGAAACGAAAGAACCTTGACAACTTAATGACCATGTAGGTGAGTCCCTGCCGAGCCAAAAGCAAAGATAGCAGGTTGGAGATAAGCCATAACAAGTTAACCTCCATAATAACAAGTCCTACCGCTTAGGTGCTGAGTTGAAAGCGCTACCCAAGCCCGTCAGACCAGCAATCCGACAGGTAATTCGTGCAAGGGGTAGTAAAAGTGAGGGTAAGTCAGGAGTCTGCCTGATAATCCCCTCTAGCAAGAGATTATGAGCAGCGTACAGAGAAGGTGCTACTAACCATCGTTAGGTATAACCAGTGAAAACAGACTGAAGCCATGAGGCAACACTGGGAGTGACAAAAGTCCATAGGTTTAAGGGAGCTAAACGAGTACCTTGTCGTTTAGCAAGCACTTCCCACAACCTCGGTGGACAGCACCGCTCTAAAATCTCAAACAAATGGTCATTAGGAACGAAGTAACTTTTACATATCTCTCAGTGAGGTCGATACCTGAGCAGGTTGCTAACCGCATGATATGTAAAAGCGGGATTGTGAAAGAAGCTAACGCCCTCGCGTAATTGGAGGGATACGCAGACGTTCACACATTGATTTGGAAGATAGAGTTGTGATTCAGAGTTCAAATGTCTAATACAGAGTCAATCAAGACAACTGTGGAATGGAAGATAACCGACTGGCGAAAGCTAGAGCGGACAGTTTTTAAGCTCCAAAAGCGAATCTATCAAGCCTCTCAACGTGGAGAAAATCGAACAGTCCGCAGGCTTCAGAAAACGCCGTTAATGCCACGCGGTGGAGTTTATTTCATACCTTGAAAAACCTGCTACTAACAACAACGTTTACGGGCGGACAAACCAAGTACAACAGAACTCGATACGATCTAGACAAGCAGCATTGGATTGATGCAGCTTGTGTTGGAAATGTCGCAGAAATTAAGCTGATAACTCAACAACCATTGCTGATTAAATGCAATGGTTGGGGAACCCGTCAAATGTGTGGTACTGACAAATATGGATTTCCAACCCGTCACAGAGAACGAAAACAAATCCACTTTGGCTTTAGAACGGGCGACATTGTTAAAGCTGTCGTTACTTCTGGAAAGAAAATAGGCGAATATGTTGGTCGGGTTTTATGTCGCAAAAGTGGTAGTTTCGATCTTGCTACAAAAGCAGGAAGGATAGCTGGAATTAGTCATAGATTTTGCACCCCAATTCACCTCAAGGATGGTTATTCGTATGGATTTTGAGAATTGCGGACGGCGGATTTATCCGCCTGTCGTCGCGCTTGCTCCAGCTAGTCAAGAGACTGGGCTTGCGCGCGACTTGTTATTTTCGTGAATTTATTTCGGCACAATCATCAATAACCGAGGATCGTATCTCAGAAACTTTCAGGGAAATTTTGCCATTTTCTTCCCTAGTTTTTCCCGATCGCCCTTTAACCTAGCAAAAAAAGCGATCTCGGATAGGGAGTAGGGGAAAGTAGAAAGTAGCAGGTAGCGAGTGTGCTGCGTAGCAAATTTTGATTTTTGACTTCACTCGATGCCCGATGCCCGATGCCCGATGCCCGATGCCCAGTGCAGCATTGCCCAATAAAGAATGAATGAAGATTTAGTAAATTTAGTCAAACAACTCGAAACAAACCTAAGCAAGATGGAGGCGGCATTAGGCGCGATCGCTGAGGCGGTTGTTTGGACTGGTGAGGATTTGCGGGTGGAGTGGTGCAATACTCATTTTGAGGAGTTAGTCGCAAAACCCAAGCAAGCTATTTTGAATTCTAAACTGATTGACATATTACCTTTATTTAAAAATGGTCAACCTTTAGAGAGCGATTCCTATCCCGATCGCCAGTTGCTAAATGCTCGCTACGAAACAACTGAATATAAATTTATTCATGGCGATCGCGAATTGTCGCTCGAAATATCTGGTAAGTGCCTAGAATCGCACGAGGGAGAAAAAACGGCGATTTTGACAATTCGTCAGCACAATTTCCAGCAATCGAAAACAGCTTTAACTCTGGGCGAATTAAAATATACAAAGCTGTTTGAAAACTCTCAGGTTGGCATTGCGCGCACTCGCTTCGAGGATGGACTATTTTTAGATGCCAATCAACGCTGTGCTGAGATTTTAGGTTTTAGTTCTGCATCTTCGCTAATTAATCGCATAACTACTAACGAATTGTACGTTAATAAGGGCGATCGCCTATCGATTCTTCGTAAATTGTACAAAAACGCGGGAGTCTGTAATTTTGAAATTCAACTAAGGAAGCAAAATGGGACACTCGTCTGGTGTTTGTTATCGCTGCACCTCAACCCAGAAGAACATTGTATCGAGTCTGTTATTACCGATATTAGCGATCGCAAACGAACGGAAGCAGCTTTACAAATCAGCGAAGCAAAATATCGCGATTTGGTAGAGACTGCTAACTGCATCATTCTTCGTTGGGATAGCGATGGCTATATCAAATTTCTCAATGACTACGGACAGCGTTTCTTTGGCTTCGATTTGAAAGAAATTATCGATCGCCCGATAGTTGGCACGATCGTACCGTCAAAGGAAACAAATGGACGCGATTTGCAACAATTGATGAGCGATATTTGCCATCATCCAGAACAATATTTATACAATGAAAATGAAAATATTTCTAAGCAAGGAAAACGAGTTTGGATCGCTTGGGCGAATCGACCGAGATGGGACGAACATGGTAATCTAATTGAAGTTTTATCGGTAGGGACTGATGTCACCCAACGCAAACGAGCAGAAATAGCACTGCGCCACAGCGAATTAAAGTTTCGCAATTTATTTGAAAATTCTTTAGTTGGAATTTATTGCAGTCGCTACGACGATGGTTTGATTTTAGAAGCGAATCAACGCTTTATCGAATTAATTGGTTATTCTTTTCCTTCTCAAGTAGTCGGTAAAAAATATGCTGGCGATTTTTGTGCTTCTCCTCAAGTGCGCCAACACATGATGAAACAATTGCGTCTGCATGGAGAAGTGAATAACTTTGAAGTGAGAATTAGAAAGCTAAACGGTTCGATCGGTTGGGGATTGTATTCAGCACGCTTGAATTTAGAAGATAATTCTTTGGTGTCGGTAATTACCGATATTAGCGATCGCAAACAAGCAGAAATGGAATTAGCCGATCGCGAACGCAATCTCAGACAACAAAGTCAAGCTTTAACTTTTCTAGCACAGCATAAAGCACTTTCAGAAGGCAATTTAACCTTAGCCTTAGAAACTATTACCGAAACAGCCGCAATCCCTTTAGAAGTCGAACGTGTGAGTATTTGGCTTTTAGATCGCGATCGTACCAAACTACAATGCGTTGACTTATACGAACGCAGCAAACACCAACATTCAGCAGGAATCGAACATACTAAAGTCGAATATCCTGCTTATTTTCGCATACTGCAAGAATTAGAATTCGATCGTACCATTGCCGCTCATGATTCTGGGCGCGATCTTCGCATGGGTGAATTTTTGAATTCTTACTCGATCCCTAACAAAGTAGCTGCCAATCTCGATGCACCGATTAGAGTAGAAGGTGAAATTGTTGGTATTGTTGCCTTCGAACATGTTGGCGCTACTCATCATTGGAGTTTGATGGAGCAAAATTTTGCTGCTTCGATCGCCGATTTTGTCGCTCTTGCCCTAGAAACCCAACAACGCCAGCAAACACAAGCGATTCTCAA
>NZ_JBOFLP010000124.1:0-8342 GCF_051657925.1 Chroococcidiopsis sp. | reverse complement strand
AATTTGGTGCTGCCTTGAAACGAACCTCTAGGGTTTTCAACCATTCAGGAGCAGGCATACAATCGTCATCTGTGAACACTAGAAACTTACCCCTGGCGCGAGTCGCACCAGTATTGCGTGCGTTTGCCGGACCAGCATTTTGTTGCGCGATCGCAGTGAGATTGAGTTGTTTGCGAAAGGATGCAATAACTGGCTCGATTGGCATCTCGCTACCATCATCGACAACGATGACTTCAAAGCGATCTGGAGGATAGTTTAGTTGAGCGATCGACTTGAGGCAAGATAGCAGTCGTTCCGGGCGATTGTAGGTAGGGATAATAATTGAGAAGAAAAGCTGTTCCATTAGCTCTAGTGGGGTTTGGATTGTTTGTATTTCTGCACTGTGTTGGAGAGGACAAGAGAGCGTACAAACACAATTTCATTTGTATTCAATTCTCCTAACAGTAAAAATGCAACCGGAACTAGTAGCCCAGTCGACAAAAGTTTTAATAGTAGGAACCAGCCAGGTGTATACCAGTAAATAGCCAGAGCATAGGTGAGACCAGAAATGAGCGTGCTGCGACACAGAGTTGTGGCAGGCGGAAGAATTTGCCAGAGGCAGTAGACAGCCATTACCGTCACTAGGGAACCTGCAATGGCAAACAAGGTAAATACCAAAGAAGCACCTATATGTCCTAAGCGAGGGATGAGCAAAAGGTATCCGATGCTCGCTATGGGTACTAGTGGTGCAGTTAGGGCAAATGTCCAGTTGGGTTTACCAGCAGCGGTCAATATAGCTGTGGTGACAGAAATCATCGCAAGAGCTAGAGTACCAAAGATGAGTAAGGACAATAGGGGAGCAGAAGGCATAAACTTTGTACCAAAGAGTAGACTGATGATTTCTGGTGATGCCCCTGAAGTCATAGCAGCTAAAGGTAACATCACTACAACAGCACGCATGGCATTACAACTGATACTTTTCGCCAAATCTCGATCGCCAGTAGAAAGGGTACGGCTGAGGGTAGAAAGTAGTAAAGGGGAGAAGGAGACAGCAAAAATGCTGGGAATTAGCGATAAATTTTGAGCAGCACCGTACAATCCTGCCTGTGTAGCTGTTCCTCCTAGTATTTTTAAGGCAAGCAAGTCTAGCTTTTCGTAAAGCCGCATTGAGAGTGCAAACAGAAATAGTGGTAACGCATAGCTCCAGAGTTGCCGCATGGGAAAGGAAGATTTAGCCCTTAGAGAAGGACGGATGTAGAAGCGGCAGATTGCTAGCTCCACTAACGAAGCACCAACGTTACCTAGAATTGCCCCAGGTACAGAAAGCCCTATTTCAACTAAGACGACAATTAGAAGCAACCGCGCCAGCCAACGTCCCGCTGTAGCAACCGCTCTTTGACTAAAGCTACCAACTCCCACCAGAATGCTACGGTGAGCGTAAGCTAAACAAAACACAGGGATGTCAAGGGCAAATAACCTCAGATAAGTCGCGATCGCTGGCTCTCCCAAAGTTCTTGCAACTGGTGAGGCAAATAGCCAAACTAGTAGCATTGCAATACCACTCACAACAAGATGCAACCAGAGTACTGTAGCTCCTACAGGTCGCCAATCTTCAGCTTCACCGACAAATTTGATGGTGGCGCGGGTAAACACTGATGTGATACTCCACTGCACCCATGCAATTAGGGTTGCTACCAGTGTATACAAACCATAGCCTTCTATTCCAAACTGACGGGTAAGGAAAACAGCAGTTAAGAGTCCTGTTGGTAGTAGTAGAGCCTCAGCTAGAAATAACTGAATGGTTCCACCTAAAATATGACGACCAGATTTTGTATAGGCTGGATGCATCAGCTTAGAAAAGATTAAAATTGTTCCCAGCGAGTTTATACTTTATTGTATTTTGTCAGTAAAGAACTGGGATTGAAGTAACCAATTACAAGACCACTAAAAAACAAAACAAGTGATACAAAAGCAATTGGGAATGCGAGTGGTAAGTGAATTAAGCGTCGTGGGTCTTCAGAAAAAACTGTATAGAATCTGTAAACAAATTCTTTCAATTTACTTGAGATAATCGATAAGCAAGATATTAGATCTTGAAGTGGCTTGTTAGTTATTTCATGTGTTACTTGCAAGTCGCTGATAATCCTTGAGACAGCGAGAGCATCGTAACCTAGTAGTAAGAATCGCCAGAAAAAGTGTGATAAACCATTAGGTACTGCATGAGTAGCACGAGCTTGAGGCTGCCGCCAAATTTTATAGTTTTGACGCTCTAAATCGCGGCAGTGAACGGTACAGTTTCCTCGATAAACAGGGAGTTTTAAGGGAATCGGGTGACACAGTACAAAATCACGACGAAAAGCAACGTTGTTGCAGAAATAGCCAGATGATATGTATGGTACTTTCGCTCTCGTAAATCGGGGAAAGATGTAAGTTAAGGCGATCGCCACGTCATAAGAGCTTGTAGTAGACGTAGTTGTTTCTCCAGCAACAATTTGGATTTCAGGATTTTCTGCGAAGGGAGTCAGTATACTTCTAAGCCAACTTCGCTCGTATTGACAATCTGAATCACACAGAACAATAATTTCTCCAGTAGTTAGAGCAGTGCCTTTTAGTTTGGCTTCATAGTAACTGATTCCTAACTCAATTTTGCGAACTGTAATCCAAGGAAATTTCCTCTGCAAATGCTCCATCATTTCTATAGGTACGTCCCCACTCTCCATAATTAAAATTTCGTTGGCATTTTTAGGAGATAAGTCTTGCGCAGCTAGTGTATCTAGACAAGTAGATAATCCTTTTATATCGGCACTTGCTAAATTTTCTGTTTCTATAATGATGGAAAAACTAGGTAGGTTAGGTTGAGATTTAGATTTCATGAGTATCTGTGGCTATATGTCGAGCGAGTTTTAGTATTAGTCACATTTTTAGGTGAAATCTATAAATTTCACTCTCTAGAGGCAGTTGCTCCTGCTTTTAGCTTCAACTTTTCCCAAGTACCAACATATCTGACAAAAAACATAACTAAAGAAACTTTTATTTTCTGCTCAATTCCTTGCAAACGAGAATCTAGAAAAGTATGAAAAACGAACATTAAAGGAGGAGTTAAATCAAAGATCAAATTTTTAAAAAAAATAAAGTTGCTTCTCATAAAAGAATTATCTTGTCGCCTTTGTAAATTGTAGGCTCCTCCAGCAAGGCGAATGGTTCTTATATATAATTGTTTCCAAGAATACCTAGCTGGGTGTAGAACGCAAGCATCATCTGTATAAACCTGCTTATAACCAAATGAATTAACTCGCCTTCCCCATTCAACATCACCATTTGATTTTAAAGTAGCATCAAATAATCCTACTCTCTCGATGACTTTTTGAAATGTAAAAAGGTTAGCAGTTGCACCATATTTATGCTGCTCAACTAATTTCTTTTGGGGAAATGCAGTGATATTTTCATAAAGTTCAACAGGTGTTATGCAACTTAAATTTTGAAAAAAGATTTCTATTTTGCCTGCAACTAACCCACAGTTAGGTACTTGCAATAAGTTTTTTACCCCTTCCTCTATCCAGTTAACAGATGGAATACAATCGGCATCGGTAAAAGCAATAATTTCTCCCTTAGCCAAAGCTATACCTTTGTTTCGTGCTGCATAGGACCCTGGAATGTTTTCATAGGTAGCGATCGCTTGCCCAAATTGGCGCACTACACCCTGAATATCTTCAATTTTATCCGAACCGTTATCAATCACAATTACTTCATAAAGGCTCTGTGGATAAGTTTGATTTTCCAGAGCCTTTAAACAAATTTTCAGCCGCTTAGCATCGTTGAAAACTGGAATGAGTACAGAAACAAATGGTCTATCCCGATGATTTACAAATTCAGGGCATTTTGGGTAATTTAAACTGTTCATCGCCTCAATTTTAGAGTAATTAGTTTTTGAATTATCATCTAGCTAGTGAGGTTTGATTCGAACAGCAAGAACTTTAAGTTTGCTCTCTTTAAATAATTGGCGAGCAGAAAAATATTTTTTGAAACAAGTTTGATTTTTATAAAATTCTGCTCTAGGAAGTTTTGAAGAAAGCTACATGTAATTCTTCCTATTCCAGGTTAATTACTTTGCGAACTTACTGGAGTGAATTGCCGTTCGTTGCCGATCTCTAGTTTCTTCGATCGCTCTTCTTTAGTAAAATCTTCGTAGTAAGAGCGTTCGGTATTGACATTCCACAAATCATGTTGCTCTCCAAGAATATTTTTAGCTGCTAGCAGTCCAGTTAGCATGGAATGATCCTGATTGTTGTAGCGATGCATCCCATTACGTCCAATAGTTTGTAAGTTGTCAAACTGCTTTAAATATTCTTGAATGACTTGGAGATGCTGGCGATACTCGCCGTCATATACGGGATAAGCTTTGCGCTGACGAATCACAAATCCATCCTCGATCGCGGACAACTTAGACGCTAAGTTTAATTTGACAACCTCGTGACTTGCCAGATCGATCAATTCTGTATTAGATAATTCCCAAAGAGGATCGCCCTCACTACAAAAGTACTCCATCCCCAGACACGTCTTATTAGGATTGGGAACCATTGCTGCACTCCAATTCTTAAAGTTTTGAATTCGCCCCACTTTGAATTCTGGGCTGTGAATGTAAATCCAATTGTCAGGAAATAAATCTGGTTGGTTGACGATCAGCGTCACAATTAGAAAATCCCGATATTTCAAGCTACGTGCTGCTGTCAGTACCCGTTCGGGTGCTGGCGGATCGAGTCTTTGTACTAGTGCTGTTATAGGCATACTAGAGATGAAGCGATCGCCAAAGATCTGAATCGTGCGATCGCCTTGTCGGGCAGTAATGCTCTTAATCCAAGTTCCTTCCCGTTCGATGCGAGTCACTGCGGTGTTCAGCTGCACCGTAGCACCTTGACTCTCGATAATGTCCTGGCAGCGCTCCCACATCATCCCCGGTCCTAAAACTGGATAGTCAAATTTTTTGATTAAGCTCTTAGCATTTTGACTGCCGAATAAAGCGTTAACAACCGCCCGTTTGAGCGACATCCCTTGAATACGTTGAGCTGCCCAATCTGCCCGAATTCGACTGCAAGGAATACCCCAAACCTTCTCAGTATATGTCTTGAAGAAGATGCTGTACAGGCGATAACCAAATCGATCGATCGCCCAGTCTTCAAAATTCTCCGGTTCGGGACCGGGAAACAATCTCGTTTTGACTTTTGCCTTCAAGTAGCTAAACAAAATAAAGATACTCGGAATAATGCCCAAATTGGATAACGTATTGAACAACGATAGTGGATAACTGTAAAACTTACCTCTATAGTAAATCCGCGACAGCCGAGGAACTTTGATAAAATCGGCTGCTAAAATCTCTTGCCAAATCTGCTGTACTTCACCAATTTTGGTGTAGAAGCGATGACCGCCAATGTCGAAGCGATAGCCTTTGTATGTCTCTGTCCGTGAGATTCCACCTACCTTATCGTCTCCTTCTAAGACGATCGGTTTGATACCTTGCTTGACAAGTTCGTAGCCAGCAGTTAGACCTGCCGGACCTGCACCGATAATAACGACAGAATAGTGGTTCATATTCATATATGGGTCAATCCAGTTGTTTAGTTAAATTCTGAGTTCACACAAATTTAGAAGAACTCGTTTTGAGCCAACCCCACTGCCGCAATTGATGGCGCGCTGTACCGATAATGAATGCTAAACCACTATAGAAGTAGTAAAACCAGTGCCAGGGGATGACTTGGAGCGCGAACCGTATCCCCCGTTTGCGCCAAAAGAAGTGATAGACAGGTAGGTTGAGAAATAGGAGCGCCATGCATATTCCCAAAGCTACAGCTAAAAATCCAGACCACCAGAAGGCTGCAACTACGGTAATAAGTAACCCGAATATTAGTACGATGCTCAGGCGATTAGAAACTTGGAGATTCAGATCGTTAATTAATAGGCGATCGCGCCAAATCAATTCTGTCCAGGGAAGGGCACGATAGTAGAAGTCAGCCTTTAGTAGAGAACCAATTTCCCATCGCTTTAAGTGCTTGACCTGCAATGCCTTATTGAGTCGAATTTTATAACCAGCCTGTTTGAGTCGATAGCCCAATTCAATATCTTCTATGGAAGCCTGTCGATAACTATCGTCAAAACCCTCAACTTCCAGAAATACCTCGCGGCGAATAGCACCGCAAGCACCCCAAAAGGTTGAAGCTTCTTCACAACCAGACTGATGCACGTAGTGGTGCAACAGGTTTCTGTACTGTGACAAAAAGTTGGTTGCATCTGGGGCATCATCGTAGGAGCCAATCAGAGCGGCTAAGTCTGGTTCGCGCTTGAAAGTGCTGACTACTTGACTAATAGCATCTGGACGAACGACTACATCGGCATCGACAAAAAATAGGATCTCACCTTGAGCAAAACAAGCTCCCAAATTACGTGCTACAGCTGGACCACTCCGTGTATTTGTTCTCACAACTTGAGTCCCAAATTCTCTAGCTATCAACCAAGATCCGTCTGTATCTCCATCCGCCGCCACAATAATTTCGAATGGAGAAGGTGTTGTGTTAGCTAGCGCAGACAAGCAGCGACGAAAATTCTCTCCTCCGTTATAAACTGGAATAATGACAGATACTTCAGGTTCATGATTGCAAAACATAATAAAACATATCTCAAAAGCTTGTCATAACAGTTTTATAGGGCAATACCTGTGTTTTAAATCATTCAAATAAAACAGCATTAGCAATTCATAAAGAATCGCTAATAGATGCGATCGCGAATTTATAAATATTCTATAATTAATAAAATAATTGCCTATACCCTTAAGGTAAGGTTTAAAAGTTTGTATTAAAAGTTACTACATGAGAAGTAAAGAATCGCCTGATAGCTACCAGTGAATCTCATGAATCAATTCTGAAATTTCTTCGCTCTCTTCTCTAATATTAACTAATCTTGAAAAGCCAAGAAGGTATTTTAAGTACAGGTACTCTCTTGACCAAAGTTACTAGAGCGCACTCTTAGTGTCTTCTCTGAATAACTTAGCAGCTATAGTGCTGCCTCATTTATACCTATAACAAATCTGATATACACATTTTTGCTTCCTTGTTATGGTCTCTTAACAGCAAAAAATTGTCGATACAGAAAAGTTCGGAAAAGTTCAGTTATCCTGACAAAGCTGGCTTTTGTGGCACCAATGTTTTTGTAAAATGTAGCTATTTCTGAGTATATAGCAAAAAACATATATATAAAAAGTGTTTTTTCCTGGAAATAAACACATATAAAAATTAATTTCAGGTGAATTGTAGCACGCTACAAACACCTGAAATAGTTGATATTTTCGGTAGATACAAGGATGAGATATCGATTCAGTTCAAAAAGCGATCGACCGATCGGTTAAGGAAATTGGCTTTTCGAGTCCGATCTGATGCAAAGTATTGTAGTCTCTCAATTGCTACGATATCGCTCTACAAACTTAACTACTCAGCTACCGATCGCGAACATTGTAACCAATTAATTCAAACAATCTCAAGGTGCAACTTGTCCAAAGCTAGAATTTGCATCGCCTAAGCGATATTCATCAGTATAAATAATTCGAGGAGCAGGACCTCGAAAGTTGGGATTGCCTTTGTATAACCCCATCTTAAGATACGGTCCTGTACCTTCATCATTCCAAAACGTAGCTCCTTGATAGTTGATTTTTTGAATGTAGTCACCGCTACCTGTTTTCATCCAAAGTCTAAAGAATCCATCGTTGTTACCCGTCCATTTGACGTTCACTACAAAATCAGTCCATTGCCCTCTTATTTCAGAAACTCGCGCTAAAGTGTAGTTAGTACATACAGCATCTACAGTATCGCCTCTACGTTGGAAATCTAAGATAAAGTTACTACCTCGGCGCGAGATTTTAGAACCAACGCCACCACACGGATATCTTCTACCTGGTCTACTGGGGAAAGCTGCAAATTGATTGACAATATCAAAACCTGGATCGGTATCGCTCCAGTCTAGGGGTACAAACATCGACCAGCCGTACCAATAGGTTCTACCGATTTCGGTTCTACGCATTTCTAACTCAGCACGTTCTCCGCAGCGGTCTATTCGATGCCTAAAAGCTGTTTGTCCAGCTCTGACAATATCGTACGAAGGTTCGATTCTGGAACAATTCCTATTTATAGATCGTGAAATTTCAGTCAATGAGTCAATTATACTTGCATGAGACTGACGTATTCCTACTACAAGCAGAAAGAGCGTACTTAGAAGTAGAGATCTACTTAAAAATAAGGCTGAATGATGCAAACATTTTTTCAGATGTTTGTTCTGGCGATCGGTTTTTTTGGACATTATCCTCATTCTCATTGAATTACTCT
>NZ_JBOFLP010000123.1:0-9636 GCF_051657925.1 Chroococcidiopsis sp. | reverse complement strand
CTTGAAGGGGTGAAATTAGCCAAAGCGATCGCACAAAGCTCCGGCAAATCAGTAGGCGAAACCTACGCGGCACTAACCAACAGAGACACCGAGGCATTGGGCGAACACTTGGAAGAACTAATTAGCTTCCAAGAAAAGATGGAGCGTTCGGGGGAAAAGCGCGAACAGGCAACAGTGACAGCATTAATTAAGTTCCGTTTGCTGCCCGACTGGGAAGCGTCAGACACAGATAATCCAGAACAACTATCGCCTAAATTGCGATCGCGCATCTACGAGTTTTCCCAAAAAGAAGCATCCGGCTGGAGCGATGAACCCCCACAGCCATTAACCGAGGAAGACTTGGGAAAATCGCAGACGGCTCCTTCAATAGAGAGCCAGACTGGGGAGAACTCTACTGGCGACTTAGAAAACTCTGTCCCTACGAGGAAAGATTCAACGAAGAAAACTTTGGTAGCCAGCCCTGCTGGTTAATCATGGATGCGATCGCAGCTAATGCCAAACTCAGAACCGAAGAACTGCACTTAGGCGAACTGGGTATATCTACCCTGTCGTCTATCTTTGTCAATGCCAACCGCGATCCAAAGAAAGGGGAGCCTGCAAAGCCATCAGACTTTTTCTACTTTACGCCTCAAGTGGACGAAAGAGAGAAAATAAGTGCGATCGCATCTAATACGTTTTTTGCCTTGGTAGAGGACGAGAAGATGCCGAGTTGGGCAGTAGCTTTAGCCCCAATAGACCGAATCCGAAAAAGCAAGAATGGCAATGACGTTCCCAAGTGCCGTGCTTGGATGCGGAAGGGAGTGATGCTGATTGCTCCACAGATTAAGGGAGATAAAGCGATCGCACCCTTAGCACTAATTGACGGCGTAGAGGGGCAAGTATCGGTAATTGATATTGATACGGGGACGGCGCGAGATATATTCGTTGCCAATGCCAAAAATGAGGCTTATTGGGCGATTAATGTGGAATTTCAGCTAATTGGGAGCGTAACTTATGGCTAGTGTCGGATCGGTGGAATTGGAATTACGCCTCTCAAGAACAGCTTTTGACAAGGAACTGCGATCGCTCTCTAGCCTTGAAATTCCACCACTTAACCTTGACCTAAAACTTGATGCCAAATCCCTAAACAAGCAACTTAAGGATTTGAAGAGTGGTGACTATGGTTGCCTGGAACTACAGATATGTCCTGACATCAAAGGATTATCGCGCAAGCTGAAAGAGCTACCAAAATCGCTTGTTGATTGCATTTCCATTGAGATATGTCCAGAACTTGATACCGAATCTCTCAAAAAGCAATTTGAGGCGATTAAAAATGACTTTTCCCTATCTATTCAAACCGCAATCAATGCGGCAGTAAAAGTTAGTGCTGTAAGTGAATCCAAGCAAGGAGAGGCAGCAAATCGCGGTGCTGACAAGGCAAGCGAAAAAATAGAAGCAGGATTTGGTAAAGCTGCCGACAAAATCAACGAGGCAATCGATACTTCCCTAAAAAATGCGGCAGGTGCGATCGCGGCTCCTTTCACAAGTGTATTTCGTGGCTTCTTTGAGGGTATCGGACAGAATCTATCTAGGGAATTGTCCAACGGTGCAATCCGCACATTTCAAAAAACCCTAGATGTCTCTTTTAAAGGCGTTGGCGGACAGGCTGGGGGATATGCAGCCAAGGAAGTAGGCAAAGCTCTGGGTTTGAAACCTATCCCCAAACCAAGAACTAAAAAGGACGACGATGAATCTGGAGGCGCAACCACTACCAAACCGCGATCCCCTAAACCTTCCTCACCTGATAGTGGATTATCTAAAGAACTAAAATCAATAGCAATTGAGCTAGGCACGTTCGCAGACATTATGCGTCGCGCCGGACTTGGGGGCGATAAGTTTGGCTCATCTGCACTTGGAGCCGCCAAGGAAGCACTAGAATTAGCTGCCACGTTTGAGGGATTAAGGCAAGCGATTGTAGCTAAAAAAGCTGCTACGGTTTCAACAGTAAGGGCAAGCCCAAATGCAACGCCTCAAGAAAAGAGTTCTGATGTAGTCCAAGCAGATACTCTCGCCCAGACTGCAAAACGTGGTTTCCTCAAAGGTGATGTTACCAAAGTTACCAAAGAGCAAGCTAAAGCTCAAGTTGAGAAAGTGCGATCGCGTCTAGAGAAAGATTTAGCAGAATTGCAAGCACTGCCGGAGTCAGCACAAACAACTAAAAAAATTGAAAGCCTGCTCAATAAAATAACTCAACTTCAATCTCGTATCGCCCTAGATATTGCTAACCCTGAAATTCCCAAAGCTGTCCGCCAAAGTTTGGGGCAGCTTAAATCAACTCAAAGTAAATTAGCTGAGACTCAGCGCAACATTGAGGCGACAGCGGCTAAAAGTATATCTAATCGCAAACTACCAGGCATTGCTAAAGCTGCTGCTGGGGGATTGGGCGCGACATTATTAGGAGGAGGTTCGGCTTTTGCTGCCCCGACAGGTGGGGGCGCGGGACTTGGTGCATTAGGCGCATTGCCGTTTGACCCAACTTTGGGACTAGCCGCAGGTGGTATTGCCGCAGCCTTTGCTGCTGCTAAATTTACTCCTCGCTTGCTAAGAAAGGTTGGAGCGCAAAAAGCAGCCGATGTTTTAGAAACAGATGTTGGTGCGATCGCTGTTGATGCCATCAAAGGAGTATTCGGGAGCGTCCGCACGTCGCTTAAAAACTCTTTTCAAAGTTTCGGGACGAAATTCAAAAAGTTTGTTGGTTTAAATGACCCGATAAAAGATAGAGAGCTTGAAGAAAAGAAACTTTTACGGACTTTTACAAACCTTGATATAAATTTGCGAAGGGATAGACCGAGCGATCGCTCTTTGCCCTTGCCTCGTCCATCGATAAATACAAGTGTGAAAGGGCAATCCGCATCTCTTGCTGCGCCACCTGTCCCAAACAATTACTGGGAGCGCTTTTTTAGGGGACTAGAAGCAAGATTTTACAGAAGTCCGGTATTTAGTGGCGTTGCACCCAAAAATAGACGCAACCTCACGTCTGAGGCAACAGGCTTTCTAACTAGCGGGGCGTTGCTTACCGCCCCTGGTGCAACAACTGCGGCTCTAGGCGCTCCCTTAATTGCAGCCTTAACACCTCTAATTACTACAGTAGGACTTGTAGCTAATGCAATTGGTCCCTTGGTGGGTACGATCGCCAATACCTTAAAACAAATTGAACCATTGCAAAAGCGGTTTGAGTTTGTTGGTGGTGGCAAAGAACAAGGGGCAGCCCAACAACAGTTTGTAAGGGGAGTAGCAAGCGATCTCAACATTCCCGTCCTTTCATCCTTGCAACAGTTCTCCAAACTCGCAGCAGCAGCACGTAAAACCAAGCTTGAGGGCGAACCACTCAAGGAATTGTTTACAGGTATTGCTACAGGTGCTAAAGCCTTGCAGCTAAATGCCGAGGATTTGAACCTAGTTATGTTTGCTTTTACCCAGGTACTTAGTAAAGGCAAATTGAGTGCTGAAGAGGTAAGGTTGCAGATCGCCGAGCGATTGCCTGGGGCGGTGGGTATATTTGCAAGAGCAATGGGTGTAACTGAAGCTGAATTTAACAAGCTACTAGAAAGCGGCTCGTTGCTTGCCGAGGATGTACTGCCCAAAGTTGGACGACAGCTAAAACTAGAGTACGGGGATGCTGCCCAAGGAGCCAGCAATACTTTTCTTAGTTCGCTAACTAAAGTAGAGAATGCCATGTTTAAGCTACAAGAAGGGTTTGCAAATTCTTTAGGTCCTGCCCTTACAGTAGTTACAAATGCTTTTGCTGGTGTCCTCGACTTCTTTGCCAATAATGCCAAAACTGTATTTAGCACTTCGGCTGTAGTGCTAACAGGCGTTGCCGCGCAGTTCTTTGTGGGCTTAACTCAAATACTAGAAGCTAGTGGATTGGTTGGTAAGCTAACAGGTTTTTTATCCCCACTATTTGGCAGGTTATTTGCAACGCTAACTCCATTTGCCGTTGGGATACTAGCTGATTTTCTAGACGATATATTCGGCGCTCAGACTTCTGTAATGGAGAATCTGATGCAGGGAAGTTATAAATCAGTTTTAGGGTTAATTTTAGTATTTAACGATCTAAAAAATGCAATTGGTGACTTTTTCAGTTCTTTAGGTGAAAACGAAGCCCTCTCTGGTGTAATAGGTGGCATTGCCAACGCTTTTGGGAAATTAGGAGAAGGTTTATCTTTTGTGCGTAAATTCTTATCAGGGACAGTTATAGAATTTACGTCTTTATCGTTAATCTTGGCACAAACTTATGTTTTACTACGTCAAGGGTTGAACCTAGTTTTAGCAAGATTAGGTACTACGATAGCTGAACTTAGTACGTCATTCATTGCTTCAGTGCGTAGCGGTAAAGTATTTAGTTCTACGCTTTCTACCCTTACAGCAGGACTTGCACGTTCGGAACTTGCCGCAGTTGGGGCTACTGCTGCTTTTGTGTTGTTTTTCTCTAAAGCTGATTTTAGTAATGAACTTGGGAGCAAGTTTGACGAACTAGGCGATCGCGTTACTGCAAACTTTGAACGTATTAGTCAGTCAGTTAAAAAAACTCAAAAGGATTTAGACGACTTAAAACCGCCAGAAATTAAGTCTAAAGGATTCGATCTAACGCTTGGGCTGGGTGAATCTGTAGGGTTAGAAAATATTAGAACAGATGACATTATTAAGCAGTTTAGAAACGACCGCAATCAAAAACAAAATATAGGACAAAACTTATTAAGGTATGGTCCCTTGGGAGCATTGTTTTCAATTCCTCAAGTTAACGACAAATTTAAAAATCCTACAACTATTGGGGAAAAACAATTCAATGACAACATTATTAAACAAGCTCAAAATATCATCCAACCTGGTAATAATTTAGCCGCGCAGATATTTAGCGGGTTTGATACAACAGAAGCAGGCAAAAGTTTAGCGGCAATCAAACGCTTTGATGAAGCGATCGCAGGAAGCCAAAAACGCAGGCAAGAATTACTAAGCGGTCCCGATGCTAATACGGATGAGGTAAAACGCCAAGTTACAGATTTAGATGAAGTGGTATCGGCTTTGCTGAAAAAAAGAGAAGAACTGAGTAAACCAATTGCCGATTACCGAGATAGCTTGCTTGATAATGCCAAAGTTTTCCAAGAAGCTTTAAAGATAATCAACGACCGCACAGATTTGGATGAAGGTGCAAAACAGAGGTTGAGAGAACCGTTACTGAATGCAATTTCAATTACCGATAAAGCGATCGCCAAACTCAAAGAGATGGGAGGGATAGATTTATCACCCCTTGGCAATCAGTTTGCGGAAGTCACGGCCCAAATTGACAAGAGCGATACGCGATTAGAGCGGACATTAGGTCTGGTCGGACTAAATACCACCAAGCGCTTAACTAAAACTGCAAATGATTTGGCAAAAGGAACTATTACCCCTGATGTAGCGGCAAGAGAAAACACTGATACCGAGTTGGCAGATTTGCGCATCAGGGGGCGATCGCTTGATGGTTTCGTCAAAGCTCGCAAGGAATCCATCAAACAATTGCAAGCCGTCCCTGCGCCGACAGCAGAGCAAATAGAAACTATTGATAAATATCAGAAGGAAGTGGAAAGCAAGGAGATGGAACTTGCTCAAAATCGCCTACAAACAGCAAATAAGATAACTGAGGGTAAAAAGCAGGCTGAAGGGCGCATTCTTAAGGATTTCCAAATAGCTAATGCCCAGGCAGCAGCAATAGTACAAAAAGCCGAAGCCGCACGGATAGAACGCACCAAACGCCGCCAGCTATCAGGAGCCATAACCGATGAGCAGAGCGCTATTGAGATAAGTAGTGCTGGCGTGAGTGCTGCCAAGGCTGATTTAACCATTGCCCAAGATGCCCTCGTTGAATTTCGGAAGATTAAAAAAACAGGCAAGGTTAGCGCTGAAGAGATTGCCACGCGCGAACTTGAGTTAAACAAACAGGTGTCAGATGCTATAGTGCGATCGCTCGATGCTGAGATTGCCAAGCGCGATTCCTTAAAACAGAAACGTATTGCAGACATTGAGGAAATCAGGACTAAGGAGCAATCGGGTATCGATACAGCTAGGACAAATGCCGCCAATCGTATTAAGCAACAACAACTAGCTGGGACTATTACACCTGATGGGGCAACCAATGCCACTACTGAAGCTGAAATAGCCGCCGCCATTGGCACATTAGCTATTGCCCGTAAACGCTTAGATGACATTAAGAAACTACGGGCAGAAGGAACGCTGAATGCTAAGGAAGCTGCACAGAAGGAGCGCGATGCGATCGCATCAGTAGCTACAGCCGAAGGACAAATTCTAGACTTGAGATTGCAGAAGCAGCAGCAATTTAGGGAACAGAACCTCAGAAGGATTGAGGAGGCAAATAATCGAGCGATCGCACTGATTCAATCAGACCAATCGCAAGCTGATATTGCTGTAATTCGTCGCCAGTTGGATAGTCCACGAAATGAAGAGAGCGATCGCGCATCAGAACGGGCGATCGCTTTTAATGCTGCGGAAGCGACTAGGAAAAAGATTGTTCAAGCCCAGAAAGAAATTAGTCAGTTGTCACGGGCTAATTTTGAAACTGAGGCAGAATATATTGCCAAGCGGACTGAGCTAAACAATAACCTGACAAGCCTAGTTAAGGAAGGGCTAGAGCAACAATTACAAAAGCAGCGTCAAGTACAAGAGGACGCAATTAGGGCAATAGAGCAACGCGTAGATGCTCAAAAGAATCAGAGCGATCTAGCCGTTCAAGGTTTAGAAGATGAAAAAGCCGCCCTAGATTTGCTCAATTCCTCCCTTGACCGCTCTAAGCAGTTACTAGAATCGCGCTCTAGTCTCAACAAAGCGATCGCCGATGCCAAAGTAATCAATGCCGAAATCGCCCTAGAGCAAGGGGACGAAACCCAAAAGCAGCAGCTATCAGTAAATCTGCAAAATGCCAAACTCGAAGCATTAAAGCAAGAACAGCAGACGGCGCGGGATTTATTAGATCTTGACCTCAAACGTCAGAAGATATCGGCACAGATGGCAATCAGCGAAGCTGAAATCGCCCAAAGTCGTGCGTTGATTGCTCGCCTTGAGGCGGTAGGGGAATTGCAGAAGGCACAACGGAACAGCGACAATCAAGCGATCGCTGCTGCCCAAACTAGACTAGATTTGCAAGATAAGATTGTTGCCTCAACAGACAAGCAGTTGCAAAACGCCAAGGACAATTTATCTATTCAAGACGAACTGGCGGCTAACGCAACCAAAACATTAAGCGTTCAGCAGCAAAGCGCCCTTGCTCAAGCCAATGCTGCTAAAGCTGCTGCACTTCAATCAAAAACAACTGAGAGTATTGCGCCATCAGTGCAACCAGTAGAAAAACCAGTAGATTCTCCAGAACTAAGTACAGATAAAAAGCCTAAAAAGCTTAGTCTATTCGAGCAATCACGCCTCAATATGTTTGCGCCACTGCCGACTAACAAAAATGTCGGGCTGCCGCCTGAATACTTCAATCTAAAAGCTACAACCCAAAAAGCAACAACCAGTAGCACAGGTTCTAGTAACGCAGGTACTAGCGCCGAAGCCGAACTAAATGCTCTATCCGGTTTGCAGCCAGGGGAAAGCGTTGAAAATCTCCTTAAGCGCCAGCTAGGTTTAGACCTGAATGAATCGGTGGAAAACTACCTGAAAAAACCTATGTCCCTGTTTTTCGGGCAGGATAGAAATGGGACACTGGAGGGATTGAATCAGAAGTATGCCCCCAAGGCTAACAGCTTACAGCAGTTGCAGGAAATGTATAAACCAAAAGCAAATAGCTTGCAGCAGCTTCAAGAAATGTACAAGACTGATGCCAAAAGCTTTGAAGAACTCAACCAAAAGTATGCCCCTAAAGAAA
The DNA here is from genome assembly GCF_051657925.1 of Chroococcidiopsis sp. Lineage (NCBI taxonomy): Bacteria > Bacillati > Cyanobacteriota > Cyanophyceae > Chroococcidiopsidales > Chroococcidiopsidaceae > Chroococcidiopsis > Chroococcidiopsis sp. Next base: position 1,739 of record NZ_JBOFLP010000123.1, on the reverse strand, counting down.
GCACTAGCGCTCAGTTTACCGACTCGTTAAAAATGGCAAACAAAGATGTAGTAGATAGGTTAGATAAACTGAACCAAACTTTAGCTACTGCCATTAACAGCCCCCGCAGCCTGTACGTATCCTCGCCTGAGCCTGTAACTGATGCGGTGAGCATTTTGGCTGATATCAATCGGATGAATATTCAAAGTAGCGGATTGGGTTAGTTGCAAATGTTATTTTTGACTTGCTCTAACTGGTTCGCTCTACTGCGTAACTGTTCCCATTTTGCTCTACCACTACTCGTTACTGCCTCGGCGGGAGTAACAGCGTCGCGCTCATCTAAGGCAGCTTCCCACTGACTTTGTGCTTGGGCGCAAGTGTTAATAGTCCCGCTCTCAGTATTTGTACTCTTCTTTAAATCCCCAGTAAGGGCAAGCGACATCATCATTAAAAAAGGAAAAGCTAGCAGCAATCCCACCAGCACTATATCGCCGTTTGCTTCCTTACTTGCGTTCTTTTTTCTATCTTCTGCGTCTAGATATCTGCCATACTTAGCCATCTACTTATCCTCAATCTATATTTTTAGAAATCCCAAAACTTAAACCAAAACTGCGATCGCTATGTAATTTCTTGATGAAGCTGCGTCTGTAGCTCCACCCACGACAACCCCCTAATCTCGCTCCACAACCTACTTACGCCGCCCACAAAATGCACCATGATATCGCCATTCTGCGCCTCGGAATATTCCATCAGTCGCCGTTTAGTTGCCTCGTTCGCCCATTCACCCCAACCGTAAAACGTACAAGGTGGCGCAGCATCCTCAGACGGCACACCTTCTTTCAAAGCCTTAACCAGCACCCCAGTCAGGTTTTTACAGTTCCAGTTTTCTTCTACTGCAATTTTTAGTCGCTCCAGCGCCGCCGGAAAATTAGCCCAATACTGTGCGATCGCGCCTCGAACTTGCAAGGTAACTTTTACGCTAGTAGTAAGTGCAGAAATCTGGCGATTTGCCGCGTTTAACTCTTCCTCTGTTGGCTGTTCTTTCTTGGAAATCTTTGCGGCAGGCACAGCCTCCCGCAAAATTTCCGCTTTTTTTTCTTCGGCAACAACAGGCAAGCTGTGTTCTGTTGTTGCTGAGGAAGAGTTAAGAGTAAGACTTCTGTATGCTGTCTGATTTTCGGCACTCGGCTGACTGAAATCAGACTCCCCACTGCCAGTTATCAGACTCTCGGCTGTCTGATTTTCGGCAGGGACAAAGAATGATAATTCGCGCTTGAGCCGCTCAAAGTCAATTGTATAAGCCCAAATATTATCAGTTGCCCAACGCTTGTAAGGGGTTTTCTTAAGTATGCCCATCTCACACAAGTCTTTAAGGTGGCGAAACACTGTATCGCGGCAACAGCCAAGAGCTTCGGCTAACTCCTGATTGACTACGTAGACCCAAGGTGGCTTTCCTGCTTGTATTTTGGTATGAATCCACCCGTCCAGGTAGGAAAGGATATATGCCTTGAATTTCTTAACTCCCCTAAACCTACTGAGGTATTCAGTCAGGATATTTGTAGGATGTTGAACCGTTCCCAAAACTGCCGATGTAAATGTCATAATTTTAATAACTTAATTTTTTGTTTGAACCCACCGCATTTAACGGATGCGGTGGGGATTTACTTAAAATGGTGCGTCTTCCAATTCCGGCTCCCAATGGGAAACCATCTGCCAACCTTGTAACCAAGAACAGCTACTAATTAGAAGTGCGATCGCGT
>NZ_JBOFLP010000122.1:0-25214 GCF_051657925.1 Chroococcidiopsis sp. | reverse complement strand
GCTCAATTCAGTCTTAAACCAACACTGGAAGGGAGAAGTAGAGATCAACGAAACTGAGGGGGCAGACTCCTGCCGGACTTAGGTGAGACTGGGTGCCGAACTTGGCGAGAATAGGGTGCCGATTTCGTGAAAATATGCAAGTACGATGGCAAGGTTAATTTAACCAACCCCTGCCGTTTCACCTGGGTACGCCAGCTACAACCAGGGATCGATCTTTACACGGCGGTTGTGTGGCATGTTTCTCTCAAACGCAAAATTCGGTTGGCATATCTCAAGGACAGTCGTAAGCTCAACAAACCGAGTTATATTGTCTTATTCTCGACTGACCTGAACCAAACAGCCGATGACCTTTACCGATTGTATCGCTTGCGTTTTCAAATCGAATTCATCTTCCGCGATGCCAAACAATTTACGGGATTAAGCGATTGTCAAGCCCGCGATGCCAAAAAGTTAGACTTCCATTTCAATGCCAGTCTGAGTGCACTCAATCTGGCTAAGTTGGATGCACGCCGACAGCATCCCAGCAATGAGCCGTTCGTCTTTTCAATGGCAAGTATCAAACGTTGCGCCCTCAATGACCATCTGCTCGATCTATTTATTTCCAGGTTAGACCTGGAACCGACTTTGATTAAATCTCATCCTAACTACCAAAGCCTACGTTCTCACGGCACTATCGCTGCCTGATTCTGTCCGGAGTATTGTTAAATACAACTGTAATACTAAGACAGCGATGTACTCGTAGGGGCGGGTTTATCCAATAAGCCATGTATCCGGTCAGCGCCCAAATTAATGCAGCGGCAATTAATCCGACTGCTCCAATGATTCGCCACAAACGGTTATTTTTGAAGTACCAGAGTGTTGGTGCGGCACAAACTCCAGCTAATCCCGTCAAAATGAAGCCGATACCTGAGAGGATAGGTTGTTTCGTCAATCCCAAATTTATCAAGCGTACGCCTACTACGATTGCGACTAACCCAGCAAAGAAACCATAAATCGCTAAAGTAATTAACTCCCAGCCTTTTGCCAAGCTGATAGACTTACCAATAAACAGAATCCCAAACAGAACGCTCGTTTCACCAAATGCAATATTGAAACTGTTTCTGACAGTCCAGGTTAATGTCATGTGCAATCCAGTGGTAAGTGCGATCGCGCCCGTAATTCCAAACCCAGGAATCCATTTGTTTTGGTAGGGATCGTCTAAGCCAGCATAGACATAGTACGCCAGTAAAAATAATCCAGCGACCATGTTAATCAACATTAACGTCATGTAATCGATAAACACAAATAAACCTCATCAACCAAAAATAGATTTTCCGAAATCTACCCTGAGAGTCTTGAAGCTATATAACAACAGTTCAATTCTAAATTTAAAACTCTATGTCAAAACTGGGGTGCAAACTATAACTGCACCCCTTATTATTTGCCTCTGTATATTTCCGCCTGCATGTCAATGGTCAAGCTGTCGCTGTAGAATCCGAACGTTAGGAATAAATTCTGTTTGGTTTTCCGTGCCAAACTGACGCTGTTGAGTGCAGCCGACGAATACTAAGCTATTAACACTGAGGGCGATCGCGAGTAACTGTAGCATCCGTCGTTGCTGCATTATGCTTCATAGTTGTTTGCCTCCAATATTCTGCCTCTAGCTTTAAGTATAAAAATGATGCAATTATGACAACAAGAGGTCAGAAGCCAGAAATTACAACGCAACTTTATAAAAAAGCTGAACTTTATCGTAGTTTTTAGTTTTTGAGCTATTAAAGATTGCTGACGAATCTAACTCAAATTACATCTTGAGATAGAGATATTCAATTCTTATGTCTAACACAAACTCTCCAAAAGGTAGATCCATCAAGCTAAAGGAAAGTTTTACATTGATCCCAACAATAAACAAATTTATTGGGAGAAAAATTCATGAGTGAAGCAAGATCTAAAGAAAAAGTTACCCGTAATGACGAGATGGATACCTCAACAGCAGATCGGGGCATCATTCCAGCAGAGGTAGCAGTTCGTATGGATCGTGAAGGTGAAAATTATCGGGAAACAGCTGAAGAACAAGCGGGTGCTGAAAGCCTCAACGTTACAGGTGGTGCTACTGTAGACCAAGAGGGTTTAGCTAATAACTATGCAGTTGAACCCGAAATGTATTACGAAACTCCAGGCGATCGCACCGCTATTAAAGAAGCAGAAGAAGCCGAACGCCAGCAAACACTAGAAGAACTGGATGAAGACGAACAAGGCAAGCTGACTGAAGAAGGCGACCAACGCCACAAAGGACCTGGAATCATTTAATCTTACAAATATTGGAGACAGCTAAATACTCCAGAGGTCAGCCGCTTGACAATCTTGCAAATTGATTGAAGCGGTTTTTTGTTGCTTATTTGCCTTAGAATAATCTGACGTTGCGGCATTGCGTGGAGCGAAAATCGTGGCAGAGGCAAAAATTGGCATCATTGGAGGCAGTGGACTCTACAAAATGGAAGCACTTCAGGATGTAGAAGAGTTGCAAGTTGATACGCCTTTTGGCGCGCCCTCAGATGCATTAATTGTGGGAACCATAGAAGGAACGCGGGTAGCCTTTCTCGCCCGTCACGGTCGCAATCATACGCTTTTACCTTCAGAATTACCTTTTCGTGCCAATATCTACGCTATGAAACAGTTAGGCGTAGAATACATCATCTCTGCGTCTGCTGTTGGTTCTTTGAAGGAGGAGGCGAAACCTTTAGATATGGTCGTACCCGATCAATTTATCGATCGCACGAAAAATCGCATCTCGACTTTTTTTGGCGCGGGAATCGTCGCCCATATTGCTTTTGCCGATCCAGTATGCGATCGACTAGCGGGAGTTGTAGCTGAGGCGATCGCCAGTCTCAATCTTTCAGATGTTACCCTACATCGTGGCGGAACTTACGTTTGCATGGAGGGTCCAGCCTTTTCTACCAAAGCAGAATCTCACCTTTACCGCAGTTGGGGTGCAACGGTTATCGGTATGACCAACTTACCAGAGGCAAAGTTAGCCAGAGAAGCAGAAATTGCCTACGCTACCCTAGCCCTGGTAACAGATTATGACTGCTGGCATCCAGACCATGATAGCGTTACCGTCGAGATGGTAATTGCTAATCTACAACGCAATGCCAAGAATGCCCAGATGGTGATTCAAGAAACGGTGCGGCGCTTGAGTAAAAATCCTCCTGCCTCAGAAGCACACTCCGCTTTAAAGTATGCTATTCTTACACCCCTAAATAAAGTGCCTATGGCAACTCAAGAAAAGTTGGGGCTGTTGTTGAAGAAATATCTATGAAATTGATATGAAAGAGCAATTTCTCAAATGGATAAATCTTGCCCTAGTAGCAGATTTCTTTCTCGTCCTCTTTGCTTTCTTCTGGCTGGCGATCGCAGTTGCTGGTCACGTCTTGCATTTACCCTTGGGTTTAGACTTATGGTATAAGCTGTGGCAACCTGTTTTTACTCCCGCGATCGGTATTCTCATGGCTGGAACGATTATTAGCGGGTTAGCAAGTTGGGTAACAAAGCGGCTCAATTCTCAGCAGAATTGAGTCCGATGCGATCGAATTACACGAATTGGTGCGCGAACTCGCACATCAAATCTATCCTTCCTTTGCGTAACATTGCCGGATCTAATCTTTCTGTCGTATTGCAAGTCATCAACACGACTAACTTTTGTTGCTCCTGAATGCCCGATTCATCAATGACACTTTGATACAACGTGCCATCGAGTAAGCTGAGAATCCGCTCGGTCTTATAATTTGATTGAGCGATTTCTGTAGAGCGATCGGGAGCTAAGTTATCAGCCTCGTTTATAATGATGCAAACTCGTTCTAAATAGCTAGGTGGAACGAAATTCTCTACAGCTGCGTGGTCGAGGATAAAAATAATATATCCCAGTGGTGTGAGAATTTCTTGTGCTACGGCTTGCGCCCAAACCGTTTTTCCCGTACCAGGATTACCATACACTAATACAGCCAATTGGTTTTGGGTAAAAACTTTCTCTTGAACGGCATCAGTAAAACTTTGTACGTCAGCCGGAAAAGAATTAATAGCAAATTGGCTGTGAACTTGTCCGATCCGGCTTTGGTAGCCACTTAACATCACGGCAAGATTGTAAGTGACTTTGTTTACTAGTGGTGCGAGTTTCTTTGCCATTATAGTATAACGGCGATCGCGCTCCATACTATATAGTGGATCGATTCTCAGCCAAATTTCATGTTCCGACCAATACGCGAAAATACTACCAATACTTTTGAGTTTATTCCAATCAAAAAACTTTTCAGGTGGGTAGTAAAAGTATTTGCCATGACTGCACTGTGTAATCAGATCTGGACGACCTAAAAAACTTAAGAGTCTAAAAATAGTAATCTCTTGTAGTTTTAACAGAACTTGTTCGATCGGAATTAAATCGCGTGTCACCGATTTAGCAACAGGTACTTCAATCGATAAACTCTCTCTATATTGATTATCTGGCGTAAGTGGTTCTGGCGTGATGAAGTTCCAAAAATCATCAATTTCTTCTCGCGTAGTTTCGTAGAATAAGTTTAAAAAATTTGCCCACCAGGCATAGTTCTCTCTACCAAGAGTATCAGCAATATAGCTGACTACATTCATAGTTTTATGAGATACTTCCCACGGATTATTCGACCAAGTTTCCCAAAGATAATTTAGGTCAATATCTCGATTCAGGGGTTGCCAGCCAGCACCTAATAAGTTAGGTTCTTTTTGCTTTTTGTACATATTTTTGTGTCATCGATCGCCAAAATCTATCTAAACTTGCTGAATCCAGTTGAGTCTTGCTTTCCAAGCAATGTACTTACTAAAAAATGAATTTAATTGCTGACTGAGATGTTATCCAGTTAAGCCACACTCTCAAGGCGGAGAGGACAGGATTTGAACCTGCGACGGGCGTTAATCACCCGCTTCCTCTTAGCAGGAGGACGCTTTGAGCCGCTCAGCCACCTCTCCATATTTGAACTGCTTGTAGAAATTTGAACTACACCTCGATAAATGGGTGACAATATTTAGTTTTCAAGGTTCGGGAAATAAGCTTTTAATTATTACAAATACCACCGATTTTCTAAGTAATAAACCTGTTGAACATGACGAATAATTTCAGTAGCTTTAGCTTTTGCACGGCGAGAATTTCGATTCTGTGTTGATTCTAATGCCGTGCGATCGCATTTAAAATCAGATTTATCGTAGGGAAAACCAGATGAATTCTCACCTCGATTCATTATCTGAATGTAAAACATTATTGTTTCGGGATTAGATTTGTCTCTCGACTCACTACGTTTATACTACAAACTATGCTACAAAAATGTCAAGGGATTGGAGAAACTTTTTTTGAAACTGGCTGTAACTATTGCAGTAATCAGCTTTAAGCGTGTTATAGAAGTGTGTTATATGTGGGCAGTACCGGTAGTTTATTTAGCCAAGCCCGATCGATTGAACTAGGTATCCTTACATTAGTAATAGATACAATTTTGTGTCACGCAAAGACGCAAAGACGCAAAGTGGTTCCTCACAAGATAGATGTAAAGAAGAACGCCAACCATGTATTACCAATTACCCATCATCCATTGCCAGTGATAGGACGCACAAACAAATTCATGCGTCCTAATCAGCCGTGTTTAACTTGCAAGAACAGTTAAGCCAAAAAGCTATCCATCATGAATCGATCTTCTTTTGACTTTTAACTTTTAACTTTTGACTTGCTTAGCGATCGCTCATTGCAGCACTCATTTGAGATTCTTGCCACAAATGAAACAATAACAACTCGATTGTGTAAGACAAAGACGTGACAAACACGCCTGCGGCATTCTCAGCATCGGATGCTAACCAAAATCCTTGCAAGCAGATTTCTACATATTCTGCGTCGCACTTTTCTAATGCAACTTCATCTGTTCCATATCGTTCGATCGCGGTTGCGAGTGAATTCAACTGTGGTAAATCGCCAGGTAAAAGAAATGAAGCTGTGCTAGGTTCTATGCAAATGGATTCGCCTACGCGCAGGGCGAATATAGCTCGCATTGCAACCCACTCTTCTAAGGATTGAGTCAAATGCTCTAAGTGAAAACCAGTTTCGGTGTAATTCAATTTCAGCATGAGATAGAGTTTCCTCCTATGTCTGGCGGGAGATGCTCCGAGCGCCAGAATTTTTCGGCAAAAGCAACTGTTGGATGAATCGGTGCTTTAGGTTTAGAGTGCAGTAACATTCCTGCTTGCTGGGGAGTGCGATCGCTTTTATACTGGTTGCATTGTTCGCAAGCTGCCACAACGTTATTCCACGTATGTAATCCACCCTTAGAGAGAGGAATGACGTGATCGATTGTCAAGCGCTTGCTATTACCGCAATATTGACAAGCGTAATTGTCTCTTCGTAACACTTCCCTGCGATTCACAGGGGGAATCTTCCAAATTCGTTCTGTACTGGTAAACGTTAGACGAATATAGGAGGGAACAGCCATGACTAAATTGGGCGATCGCACAAATAATTCTGTCTCTTGCCCAAAATCAAGTGCTTCAGCTTTACCCAGCATCAACAGTGCGATCGCACGCTTGACGTTGATGCGGCTAATGGGTAAGTAATTTTGCGAAAACACGACCACAGGTTGCTCTAACACTTGACTGGCGATAATCACAGCTGTACTCCTCCTATAAAAAATGTTCTATTGAGAAATTTCTAGGTAGAAAACACCAAATAAAAACCCCCGTTTCTGCTTAATTCAGAAGCGGGGGCTGAAATTCCTGTAAGTGGTTTTATCCTGATGACGGTACAGTTTTATACCTGTACCTCCCGCTATCTAGTTGTGTTAGTGGTTCTGACGAATGCAGCCCGATGCTTCCATAGCCAAAATTATCGTTAATTCTTGCGGATTGTGCTTGACTGAGGCGATCGCCTCGTCGCCAAAATCTGGCTGCACCACCCATAAACAAAGACTCCACCGCCATAGCTACTGATTCCCAACTGCCGAGACAGTTGGCGCAAGCCAGTAGAGGAGAGATGAAGCCTAAAGATTTCACTGAAGTTACACCTAATGCAGAGAGTTATTTAATCCTTACTTTAAAGATACTACACTTGTATTACTGAGTTGTCTAGATCTTTTAAGGAGAATTCATGATGCATACACTCACTCGCATTCCCACTACAGAAATGGAAGTTACTAGCATCCGTCTAGAGAGGGAATTAAAAGAAAAATTAAAAGAGATATCCGGTAACCAAGGATATCAAGCTTTGATCCGAGATATTCTGTGGAATTACGTACAGCAAAAATCAGGTGATTGGAAACCGAAATTTTCCCGCGCTGATATCCGCGCTAGTATTCCAGCGACAGCACAAACAGAGGAACGCTGCGTTTTGACGGGACAAACGATCCAACCACAAGAGGCTATGATGTTAGGATTTACCAGCAACGGCGACTTAGTACCCTTGAGTATGGAAAGTTTGGCAGGATAAAAGGGAGCAGGGAGCAGAGAGCAGGGAGCAGTGATGAGTAGGGTGTAGGGTCGAATTGTGGTTTACGACTTACGACTTACGGCTTCTTCCTCAGCTCCCGAGCGCAACCTTGCGCTCCGCGACTCTCTATATCCCCCTACCCCCCATAAGCTGTATAGTGTGTCTTCTGAATGGTACGGAATGCATACTTAAGGTATAGAGGGAAATTACCTAACGGAATCTGCGGAGTACCTCCGACTCACAGCTTTTATAATCAGGGAAAATACCGATCCAGCGATTTTTGAAGCAAGATAATCTAGATAATCGAAAAAACAAATTTTACTGTTGCGGTAGAAGTCGATCTAAGTTTTTTTAAATTTAGTACCTGCTTGGTCGCGCTCTGGCTAATTTGGGCATCCTAAGTAGGAAGGAGTAATCTAAGGTGAGAAAGCGTGTTAGCCAAGACTGGACTGTTTATAAAAAATCTGCTATCAACCGCTGGAGTAGGGATACACTCAAATCGCTATCAACGGAAGTTGTCCGGTTATCATCTACAAAAACCTCACTGATGAAAAATGTTTCCATTTCATCACACTCATCCTTACCAGAGCGATCGCCCAAATTCTCCCTCACACGAATGCAGCCAGCAGAAGACTTAGCTCAACTGGGACAACAGATCCTTCAAGTCGCATTAAATCACTCTGACTCAGAAACAGCACTAACACAAATTGCCAAATTGCTTGGAGAAGCGTTTCAAGTAGATGGCTGTATAATTACGTTCGCCCCTGGAGTCACAGAAACATCAGTAGTTGGTTCGTGGTACTCTAATGCATCTGTCCCCGTCTCGCAACAAAAACTCCTTCAGCCACTCCAAAAGTTAGCAGCAACAATTCCCACTCAAGCTAGCCTGCTGGCAATTGACAATCTTCATGCTTTAACGCATGAAGTGCTAACAGAAGATAAAGACCTACCACCTACAATTAAAGCAGTATTACAAATTCCGATTTGGGAGCAAAGTCAGCTCACTAGCGTTATTAGCTTGCTTTGCTACGATGTCTATCATTGGGGGGAGCTAGCTGTAAATGCAGATCGACAGCTCATGACATCGCTATCGATCTCGCTCGCTCACCTCGCCCAAGCACAGTCTGTAGCTACTCTGCAACGGCAAATCCAGACCGCTGCTCGTACTAAAGCTTTACTTAATCAACTAACAGTTGCTAGCCGCAGCTCGATGGAGCTGAATCAAGTGCTGCAAATGGCGCTCGCGAGTACAGCTCAAGCTTTGGCAGTCAGTCGCGGCTCAATTCTGTTATTGAAGTATGTCGAGCCACAACTCAGAAACAGAGTCAGGGAAAAACTACCTAGAGCTAAAGCAACAATTGCCAGCGAATGGAGTCAGGATGTAAAAGCATATACTTGTGGAGAGCATCATAGCAAGATCGCCGAACAGTCTTTTTGGCTTTCCGAGTGTTGGTTGTGCCAACAAGCGCTCATGAATTCACCGCAACCAGTAGCGATCGCCAGTCAAAGCGATCTACAGTTGAGCGATCTAACATCCTGTTTAGCTCCAATTTTTGATTTTTCGCAATTTCCTTCTGCCTTAATTTTGCCGATCGAAAGCCAAGGGACAGTATTAGGCTTTTTAGTTTTGCAACACTGTTGCGATCGCCACTGGCATCCAGAAGAATTATCGCTGGTAGAGTTGGTTTGCGCCCAAATTGGGACGGCAATTATTCAAAACCAAACGCTACGTCAGGTACAATCTCTCGTAGACGACCGGACTTTGCAACTCCAGCGCAGTCTGGAAGTTCAAAGTTTACTTTATGAGAAAACCCGCAAGCACAACGAACAACTACGTCAACTCAATCAGTTAAAGGATGAGTTCCTCAGTACGATGAGCCACGAGCTACGTACGCCGCTAACTAGCATGAGTTTGGCGATTCGGATGTTACGGCAACAAGGAATTACTCCAGAGCGTCAGGCTAAGTATTTGGATATTTTAGAAGAACAGTGCGATCGCGAAATCAATTTGATTGCTAACTTGCTCAAGCTTCAGCAACTCGAATCAAACCAAGCACCGCTGAAATTAGAAACTATAGATCTCAAAGTTAAACTGCAAGCCTTATCTCAGTCTTTCAGACAAACTTGGGTAGATAAAGGATTAAGCATTCAGTTAGATATCCCAAAATCTTCTTTACTAGCGCAAACAGATGAGGAAGCGTTCGATCGCATTCTTCAAGAACTTTTAACCAATGCCGGGAAGTATTCTCACCCAGATACAACTGTAGTTTTGCAAGTCACGCATCAAGTAGATCTTCAGCTCAACCAAATTGTTTTACAACTGACCAACACTGGTGCTGGTATTTCTGAAGAAGAAAGAAAGTATATCTTTGAAAAATTTAGGCGCGGTCAAGGTGTGACACAGCAAGCTATTCAGGGTACTGGATTGGGACTCGCTTTAGTAAAATGCTTAGTACAGCATTTAAATGGCAATATTGAAGTAACTAGCAATCCGACCAATGATTCTGCTGCCTACGCAACCTGCTTTACTATCGCCCTACCACAGACCTTTGCTCGTTAAAGTTTAACTATCTAAAGTTCAATTATCATCGAACAGTGACTCAACAGTACGACGAATCCGATCTCGATTTCGAGCTTGATGATACCAATGGCGACGACATCGATGCTGCATCTTCAACCGAGGATGTGGAAGTACAAACAGAAGAATTGGCACACCGCCAACGCCAAATTACCGCTAAAATTCAGATCTCCCACCCTCTAGAAAAGGTGTGGCAAGTTTTGACAGCCTACGACACCTTAGCCGATTTTATTCCCAACTTAGCGGTGAGTCGGCGGCTAGCTCATCCTCATGGTGGCATTCGCCTAGAGCAAGTTGGGACTCAACGATTGCTACGCTTCAACTTTTCTGCAAGAGTCGTTTTAGATTTAGAAGAAAAATTTCCCCACGAAATTCATTTCGACATGGTTGAGGGAGATTTAAAAGCTTATTCTGGGAAGTGGCTGCTAGAACCTTACTTTGTTTGTGAAAATCCAGGCACAAATCTCTGTTATACAGTGCGAGTATTGCCCAAGCGTACTATGCCTGTAGCAATTGTCGAGCGCCGCCTGCGGCAGGATTTGCGATCGAACCTGCTAGCAATTCGCCGCCGCGTTGAGGAGTTATAGATTAGCAGGTAGCAGAGAGCAGGGAGCAGGGAGCAGATGAAAAAGGTTTGGCACAAGCGACAGCTTGCCGTCAATTGACTTATCCCGAGCGGGGTTTGGCACAAATAAACAAGAGTGGTAGTAAAAACTACCACTCTTCTCTTTCATATACCCCCAGGGGAATTCGAATCCCCGTCGCCTCCGTGAAAGGGAGGTGTCCTAGGCCTCTAGACGATGGGGGCGCGTCTGAGTTCAACCTTATCTAGGTTAGCGAATCTAACGAGTTCTGTCAACACTTTCAGCAGAAAAAATTCGCTCCACTCGATGCTCTAGCAGATCGAGCCTATGTGAGGGTAGAAGAATTGCGCAGTCGCATCAGTTGACGACGCATGTGGGGAGAGGCTTCTAGCTCAGAGATCTCTTTGGTTTTCACGCAGGAGTGCAAAGGCTCTAAGTATTCATCTGCACCCGCTGTAAATGCGTCAATCAAGAGTTCTAATAATTTTTCGCGATCGTTCAAAACACAATTTTCTTCAATCAGTCGAAATTTCAAATGAATTTCACACTCGAAAACACCGACTTCTAGCTGTCGATTTGGATGTGATGCTGCGTCAGGATTCATTGCTTTAAACAAATTCTAATTGGGTGTGCAGTTGCTAGCAGAGTTGTCTGAAATACATCGCTCTCAGCATCGCTAGCTTTACCAAACATTTAGTTGAGACTCTAGCTGATGCCGATGAAAGCATCTCCAAGCAGTTATTGCTAGTAGCTTTTCCCATCCACTGATGCTCGGTGCTTGGCTCTTGTCTCCCTCCTGTGGTATTTTTTACCAAACCTCCTGCTAGGCAAAAAGTGCTTGCATCGCGCCCCAGCTACTAGCAGATAGTAGTTTTGTAAAGAATGTCGTATTTGCATTTACCGATCTCGTTATACGTTCATAGATACAGTAAACGGCGCGTGCCAGCCCAGGTTATATGATGAAAATTTAGGAGTCGATCTAAGAGACAACTACTATTATTCAACCTTTAAGATTAATTACAGTAAAGTTTGTGTAAGGAATTTGTAAGGCTTTCAATAGTTTTTTGTATCTTGCCTTCACTACGGACAAGGTTTAGTTTTAATTTTTACAAAATTAGATACAGCAGTATTAGTAATATTGCTGCCGCTTACTGGAAAAGGTCTCCACCTGAAACCATTCCATGTCAATTCTGGACTCGATCTGTCACTCAGTCAATTCAGTATAAATAATTACAATAACTTGTTTCAGTAGTTTAAGCTTGTCTCAGTAGCTTAGGGCAGATAATTTGTTAAAAATTTGTCTTCCCGCGAAGCGAGTCGTGAGTCATGGTAAATTCTCCGTAACTCTCGATCGACTTTCTCTCGTCTCTTCCAGCGATAGGATAAGTAAAATATCATGGTATAAGCCTTTGGAGACTGCTGTTAATGAGTACTTGCGTTCGCGGTTTAATTTTTGTAGTTGATGATAATATCGATACCGATCAGATCATTCCCGCAGAATATTTAACGCTAGTTCCTTCCAAGCCGGATGAGTATGAGAAGCTTGGTAGTTACGCCATGATTGGCTTACCGGATCGCTACGGCAAATTTATTGCTGCCGATGAAATGAAAACACGCTATCCCATTATTATCGCTGGAGAAAACTTTGGGTGCGGGTCGTCTCGCGAACATGCACCAATCGCGCTTGGCGCTGCTGGGGTGAAAGCAGTCATCGCTCAATCTTACGCGCGAATATTCTTCCGTAATTGTGTTTCTACAGGCGAATTATATCCTTGGGAGTCTGGCGAGCGACTGTGCGATCGGTTCGTGACTGGACAAGAAGTCACGGTTGACTTTGACAAAAATCAAATCATCAATCATACGCTAGACCACACCTATTCTCTAAAGTCTCTAGGAGAGATTAAACCTGTAATTGATGCTGGTGGTATTTTTGCTTATGCTCGTCAGACTGGAATGATTGCTGCTCGGTAGTCAGTTATCAGCAACCAGTTGACTTGTGACTTGTGACCAACAACTGTCAACCAACTCCTATAGAATAAACTCAATACCATAAAGTCAAGTTAGAATCCCTACTTATGGAAGAGCAGCTACTTAAGTCCACAACCCGCCACGTTCGGATTTTCTCTGCGGAAGTTAATGAAGATGGCGAACTCGTTCCTAGCAATCAGGTGTTGACGCTAGATGTTGACCCCGATAATGAATTAACTTGGAATGAAGATGCATTACAAACGGTATACGGCAAATTTGACGAACTGGTGGAGTCTCACAGTGGCGCGGATTTGACCGATTACAATCTACGCCGCATTGGCTCAGATTTGGAACACTTGATTCGATCGCTGCTACAAAGCGGTCGGATTAGTTACAACTTGAATAGTCGGGCGATCAACTACAGTATGGGACTGCCACAAGTTGCTGTGGAAGATAATCCATAGAGGAGTAAGAAATAGATAATTAAAAGGACGCACTACAAGGCGCCCCTTTTTTTAAATAACTATTTCGCGCTCAAGTGCGACTGCTTTTCATCTCACAGAGACCTTCATTCTAAAGCGAAATACAGCGAGTACGGGATTTACCACCAAGTGCGTTCGCCATTTTCGTCAACTCTTGACTGGCGAATGACATCAGAAATTTCTTCTGCGTCTTTGACATGGTGTAAAGCTTTTTCTTCGCCATCTGGTTCTTCTACAACAAAATAGGTAGGAACTTGAATATGGTCGCCAGTGATATCTGGGGAATCTACAGCAAGTTGTTCTTTCTTCTCTTCAACTGATTGCTTGTCATCAGCGATAACATCACCAGGATTAACTGCACGATGCGTTTCTTTTTCTTGGTTGTTATCCATAATTGTTGTAATCTCTTAAAAACGAATGACAAATTCACTACTTAAAATTTAAGAATATCGGTTCGCGATCGCCTCCTTCGTAAGTAGGAAATACTTACCTACAAAACGCTAGGTCTGCAAATTGCTCGCCTCGGCTCTAAACACAGGGCGTACTAAGCTAAACAATCGGATTGAAATCGCTAAAGTAGTAGATAGATCGCGAATCAGACTCGGCTGAATGCGAGAGACTACACTAGTGGGTAGGACTGTAGCAGATTTAGCTGCTTGCGCCAAGCGATTAAATCACAATTTATTCAAAATTCATGTTTGCAATCGATAGTCAAAGCTTGTTAAAGTTAATGCTCAAATCATCTGGGTGGAAGTGAGGTAACAACTGCATCCAGATCTTGCAAAAATATAAGAACAGAAGCGCAATTGCCGTGCGGGAAGCTAAATATAGAGATATAAACATGAATAAGCAGTTTAATAGTCTCTTACGTCTGCTGTTTTAAATTGATTTAATATGGCTAATCGGTGCGCCAGCTATGCAAAATAATGAGGTAACGATCCAATGTCCAAACGATCTGTGTAAGGCTGCCAACTCTGAAGGCGACAAGTTTTGTCAGCGCTGCGGTACATCCTTAATTAAACGTTACTTGTGGGTTGTCGGGCAAGGCACAGAACTCCACGAGATCGGAACATCGATCGCGGAGCGCTTTTACCTCAAAGCCGAGCGAATTGTTTTAGATACTCAACCTGGTTTACTGCTAGACTCTCCTTATTTAGATATTTCTAATGAAATTAGACCTTATTTGAGACTAGTCGCGTATCGTCTCCAAGTTCCGCAGGTATACGGATTAATATCGCTCGATCGAGAAACACCTGAAAAAGAAATTTTGCTGTTGGAACAAGCACCGATTTATCCCGATGGCGTGTTAACAGCAGGACAGCTAATGCCTCAGATGACTGCTGTTTGGCAGTCCGTCTCTAGCTTACGCCAGCTCAATTGGTTATGGCAAATTGCTCAACTGTGGCAACCCCTATATAGCGAAGGCGTAGCCTCTAGCTTGCTCGTCCCTCAGTTTTTACGAGTAGAAGGATCGTTATTAAGGCTGTTGCAATTGCAATTGGATGATGCCGAACGTCCCACACTAGCGCAACTCGGTCAATCTTGGTCGCAGCTCGCTAAAGAGGCTCGACCAAGCGTGACTGGATTTATAGAACAATTAAGCCAAGAGTTGCAACAAGGAGAAATCGTCAACTCGGAGCAATTGCTAGCGTGTTTGGATCGAGGATTGCTGGAATTAGGGCAAAACATTGCGAATAGAGACATTGCCCCCAGTCGGAGCTTCAAGATTAGTACTTGCACCGATACTGGTCCTAGCCGTCAGCGAAATGAAGATGCCTGCTATCCAGCCAGCGGCACCACACTTGCTAAACCACCAGAAGCAAAAGCGATCGCAATTGTCTGCGATGGGATTGGCGGACACGAAGGAGGTAACGTTGCTTCCAGTCTAGCGATCGAAACGCTACAGCACCAGGTACAACAGCTGCCGCTAGATGAAGCAAGTTTAGACCCGAATACCCTCAGTCATGCTCTAGAACAGTTTACGCGCAAGACAAACGAATGTATCAGTAGCCGTAACGACAAAGAGCATCGTCAAGGAAGACAGCGAATGGGGACAACCTTGGTGATGGCAGTAGGGCATCAACATGAAATATATATTGCTCACGTTGGTGATAGCCGTGCCTACTGGGTGACGCGCACGGGTTGCCATCAAATAACCCTAGATGATGACGTAGCTGCCCGTGAAGTACGGTTGGGTTATGCTGTCTATCGGGAAGCACTACAACAACCCTCGGCTGGTTCTCTCGTCCAAGCGATCGGCATGAGTGCATCGGTACATCCCACGGTACAGCGGTTTGTGTTGGATGAAGACTGCGTATTCCTCTTGTGTTCTGATGGCTTGAGCGATTACGATTTAGTCGATCGGTGCTGGCAAACAGAAATCTTGCCAATTTTAGATGGGGGTATCGATGTCGCTACAGCAACTAAGCACCTTGTCGAACTTGGTAACAACCTCAACGGACACGATAATATTACTGTTGCTTTAGTACATTGTCAGGTGCAGGTGCAGGAGCCAGAAACTCCGCTTGGTTACAGTCAGTCGCTAGACAAAACGAGTAATGGTGCAGTCAGCTCATCTTCATCTGCCGTAACTCTCTCAGAACCACCAACGGAAGATACGATCGAAAACTACGTCCCGATCGCCAATACGCAGTTACTCTCACCACTACCACCACCGCAACAATCGCGGCAGTGGTTGCTCCCGCTACTCTTGGGAATTGGTTTACTTTTGAGTGCGGCAGGAGGACTGTGGCTGGCTTACAGCCAAAATTGGCGAGAGCGAAACCCAACAGCAGCAGGTAGTAACAGTACGGAACAGATTGCTCCCCAGGAATCACCAGTGACTCCTAGTAGCATCGATACCACCAATGTCCCGCGATCGCCTGAAAGAATCTATGAGGCTCAGCAGACAGCTACCCTCAAGCGCCAAGAAGAATCGGCAAACTCTTCTACCGATTTACGCCAACTCAATTCAACTGATTTTATTTTGCTACCGAGGAGCATAGTAAAAGTCCTGAGCAACCAAAAACCGCTTTCCCAGCAACAAGGTTCTTTGACACAACTGCAAGTTTGCTCAACCCCTACATCCACCTCCTCTAACCCATCATCAAATAGGGATCGCCAGCTATTAAAACCAGGAGACAATGCTTGGATTGCAAGTACTGAACTAGATCGACGATTCAAAAAATTTTCAGGTGGAGACAATCCGTGTTCTAAATCTCAGTCATTACCAACAGAGACAGGAGGTGGAAATCGAGAGTCAGGAGGACAAGATGATAAGTAAGAGAGCAGAGGAACTACGATCGGTTATCAGTTTTAGTTGTCAGTTGTCAGTGTAGAGACGTTACATGTAATGTCTCTACAAAGCGATCGGCCAAGAGTGGTGCGTGTTTTTAATTGTGACTTATGAGGAGTGACTTGTGACTTGATTACTCATAACCTTAGCCTCTAGCTCCCAGTTAAATAAACTATTAAACTAAGACAGTTGCATATTTGCGAGTTTTGATAGCGATCGTGGTTATTGATGTCCCAGTCTGACATTCCCTGCTTGAGTTTAGCAATCGAACGTCTTGCCAATGCCGGTAAAGATAACTTTGCCATTTGGGTAGTGCAAGCCCCTTATCCTGGGGGATATGTGAAACATGATTGTGTTTTGTCCCCTAGATTGATGCAGGCTTGGCAAGCTTGGCAAGCAATGTTTGCGCCTCGCTCATCACCACCAATTTCTCCAGAGATAATTTCCCAGACCTTGGATTTAGTTCCAGAAATCGTTGCCTATCCTGGAGGAAAAACCAACGGACAAGGGGGTCGTTTGATGCAACATTTATGCATCAACCTTTGGCAGTGGATTTTTCAGGGACAAGTACAAATGAGTCTGGAGAAGAGCCAAGGGATTGCGATCGGACAAGGAAAACCATTACGGATAAGAATAGATATTCGAGAGCCGGATCTCATCGCCTTGCCTTGGGAAATTATGCAGCCTCAGGCTGGAAAACCAGCTATCTCCCTACCTTCGCCACTGCAAGCGCCACAAGTCTTTTTCAGTCGCACGACTAACGATGTTGGTTCCCTGATTTCGCTACCACCCAGTCAGGGTTTAAATGTTTTGCTGGTTTTGGGACAAGACACCGAAGCCGGAAGCTTGCAGTTGGAAACAGAAGCAAAAATTCTCGAACAAACTCTGAGAAGCTTTCAACAACTTAAACCAATGGAAAGGAGAAATTTGGCAACGGTTCCCTGTCGGGTAGACACTTTGCTACAACCTACTCCTAAAGAATTAATCTCGCAGCTAGAAACTCAAGCTTACAATATTTTCTTTTATTCCGGTCATGGTTTGAGCGCTCCAAATGGAGGATTGTTGTTTTTACGCCCTGGGGTGGCGATTGACGGTACGGAGTTAGCCCATGTACTAGCACGTTCTCAAGTCAAACTGTGCGCGATTAATGCCTGTTGGGGAGCGCAACCCGCGTTTGATAACGGACAACCTTTACCGCGGAGCAGTTTAGCAGAAGTCTTGATTCATCACGGCGTACCAGCAGTACTGGGAATGCGAGATGAAATTGCCGATGAAGAAGCTTTAAGTTTTATTCAAGTTTTTACCCAGGCGTTAGCAGCAGGTTCGCCGATCGATCGTGCGGCGGCGATCGCCAGACAGCAACTACTAGCTGTTTATAAATATATTTCTCATGCTTGGACGCTACCAATCCTCTACATGCATCCAGAGTTTGATGGGGAGTTGCTCGGCGCACCCGCTCGCGACGAAATTACTCAGCTACCAGAAGATACGGTCGCGGGTACAGTATACCCACCAGTACGGGCGCAACTGCGTTCTACTTCTGCTCCAGAGCAAGTCTGGCATTTAGGTACGAGATTAGTAAGGGTAGGTCGTCTGGCAGAGAATGATATTGTAGTTCAAGAAGGCTGGGTCAGCCAAAGACACGCAGAAATCTATTGCCGTCAAGACCGCGGCGATACGACTTTTTTCTTACGAGATAATTCTCGTTTCGGGACTTTGCTGTCAAATCTACCCAGTAGCGATCGCTGGCAAAATGTATATCGTGAGGAAGTCCCGCTAAAATCGGGAATGAAGTTAAAATTCGGCAGCCATAAGGGTCAAACCTACGAATTTATTGTTGAAGACTGAAGCTGAGCGAAGGAAGACAGAAGGCAGAGGGCAGAAAGAAGAAAAAATTGATATATTTTTGCGTAAAGCTCTGTCTTGAGAACTGCTGCCATACAACTAAGACCAAAGTAAATTTTTTATGGAGAAAAGTAAATGTACCAGCTAATTGTTGAATTTCTTCAAGTGACGCAGCTCTGCGTAGCAACAGGTTGCCCGCTCGCCGATTTATGAGAATACCCTCTGTCTTCTCAAGCTGGAATTAATCCGCACTTCATGCAGTAAAGAGAGGGAAAAAGCAAGATGCTTTATGCAAAAACTGCAATTAAATACTGCAAAATTGCAGCAGAGATACTGCGATCCCCAATCTTATTTGCATAATTTATGTAGTTGCGGAAATGGCTGTTCAGGTGGTGTAGCTACTCATACAGCGTTTTTGCAGACACCCATGATGAATTGTACAATGACAAACGAATTCAAGTCTTCTGAAATTAACGAACGGCATCGGTTGCTGACTGAATTAGAGTTATTAGAAACACTACTTGCCTCTGAAACAGCAACTTATCCCTGGAACCCTGCTGAAGAAGCAGCAGAAGCATTCTTTCTCGAACAAGAACAGCAATTACAGCAAGAAGACTGGTGGGAAGAGGAACTCTCTGCCCATGCGCCAGGTTTCCTCGCTAGCGTGGAACAGTTATGGGAGAATACTCAGCCAACAACTGTGTCTGCTAGCGCGACAGACGAGCAGTCTCTTCAGAGAACTTTGCAACAGCGATTTGCAGCTTACATGCCGACAGCTTGGTTACAAGCGATCGCCCATAAAGCAACTGACATGTTAGCGACACAAAAATCGATGGCGCAACAATTAGTACAGTGCGTACAAGAATTATTACCGAATTGTTCGGAAGACGATCTGTTAATTCTCGCTCGTCCATATGCCTACAGTATGCGCAGTAGCATTGAGCCATCTACTACCGCGATCGAATCCACGCTCAATCGTTACGGTCAAGACTGGGAAGTGCGATCTGACATCGAACGCGCTCAAATCAGTTTGGCGATCGCTCGCTACGCCATATCTCAATTGCAAGCTGAGCGGGGCGAGGAGTGAGGAGCGTAGACGCGACAGCGGCTTCTCGGAGAGTGGAGCGAGGAGTTAGGGATGAGTCGTCACAGAATCTAAAGTCCCAAATCCAAAATCCGAAATCTAAAATCTAAAATTCACTTAATCCGGTCTTCTAGGTGTCTTTTCCAAAAAGCGAGTGGCAAAGTTTTGCGATCGCGTTGGTGAGAGCATTCTGGCTTTGAGAATCGCTGCTGTTAAAAACGCATACGATAGAACACCTACCACGACTAGGAGCAAGCCGCTAAAAGCAGCGGTAGAGTTCCATAAAGCATGAAGTGCGGCTGCACTGACATATCCCACGGTCAAGATCTGCCAACGTTGACGCGGTTTGAGTACGCTTAAACCAATGAAATAACCAAAATATCCGCTATCTGCCATATGTCCAGCAACTGCACCAATGATACGCGGAATCAGTAATTGCAATCCCACAATTTGACCAGCAGCTTGTCCGGCTGACATCGCCACGTTTTGAGCAATTTCTGGCACGTATTGCCATAAAGTTTCGACCAAGGTAAAGCCTACAGCTGAGGCAGTTCCTAGTAGAATGCCGTCTAAAGGTTCCCAGACCCCAATCCATTCACGCCAAGGAGAAGCAAGTCGTCGTCCTAAAGCATATGCCCCCACGACGGGTAAAGCTTTCAGAAACTCTTCCATTAAGCCTGCCCCGACGAACATCCGCAAGAATAATTCGGGAAAGCTAAGCGCTATAAGAGAGTTAGGTAAATCCCCTGGTAAGATGCGACGGAAGATAAAGATAAATAGGGGTAAGATAGGGCTAAACAGAATGAGTGCTGTAGCTGTGGCAGCAAGAATTGGGAGCCACCAAGGTTTAATTTTTCCACAAAGCCGATAGACAAAATAATAGGCGGCGCTACTCAAGTAGGTGGCAACCAATAGTTGATTGAAGCGAATCGCTTTTGGTTGACCGACAGTAGCAAACATTAATACGACAAATATAACTGTGAAAATACCTGGAATTAAATAAGCTTTGCGAGTTAAGTCTTTAGCTGTAGAGATAATCGGAAATAAGTGGGAAAAATTGACTTCCGCTTCAGTCAGCGGCGATACAGGTGGCGGGATGAGACTGGATGGGTGAGGAGAATGAGATTCAAAAATGAATTCTGCGCCGCGATCGCCCAACGTGATGCGATCGCCTGGAACGAGTTGCTGACAGCCTTGCAAGCGCTGTCCGTTGATAAAAGTACCGTTACTACTGTTCATGTCACACACCTGCCACCGATTTTGAGGTAGGGGGTAGAAAGTGGCATGATGGCGAGAAACCATACCATACTGCTCCGATTCCAGTACGATATCGCAGGCAGGATCGCGCCCGAGTGCCATTTCTCGCTCGGGTGAAAGGCTGTAACTGCGTGTCAGCCCAGCTTCTCCTGCATTCGGTAATAGCCGCAACCATCCTTCAGCAAGATGTTGTTCGGTCATATAGTATCGGTAATGAGAGGAGACGAGAGACAGGAGACAAAAGACGGGAGAGAATCTGACAACTAAACATTCATATATTTGGAATCGAGGCTGTTTGCAGTCGTGCTCTTGTGCTCAAGACAATCATTTTATACTTTAGTCCGGCAATTGCTAGCTAAATTTAAGGACTTGTACCGATTGAGTCTTCCAAACGAATGCCAGTACTTCCTGTCTTCTTCTATCTCCTCTGAATTCACTCGCTGTTTGCATTCCGCACGGCAGCAATAAACAAGAGGACTGTGGCTGGAATACTTACAGCAAGAATTACCGCTGTATTCAAGTTACCTAAATCGGGTTGACCAGAGGCTAGCTCGAACACGGAACCAACAGATGCGATCGCCGTAATACAACAGCCGCCAAGAAATAAGCCGCTTTTGGGTGTCATTGCATTCATGGTAAATCTCCTCAAGCAACAGGTTTGACTGCATTGATGGAGAAGCCATGCTTTGCCAGTTCTTGGGTTAAAGCCAGCCTGTTTTCGACGCGATCGACGAAGACAATTCCGTTGAGATGGTCGATTTCGTGTTGAATACAGCGAGCCAGTAAGTCTGTAGCTTGTAGCGATCGCGGATGCCCGTATTCGTCCTTGTAAGCAATTTCTACGGCTTGGGGGCGCGTCACGTTCAAATAAATGCCTGGGATACTCAAGCAACCTTCTTCTGCCACGCAGATATCGCTGCTGGTACGTTTAATCGTAGGATTAATCAGGATCAAGGGTGGGTTAGCGGCATTGTCTGGTTCGCAGTCAATGACGATGATTTGCTTGGATACAGCTACTTGTGGTGCAGCCAAGCCGATGCCGTCAGCGCTATACATACTCTGTAACATTTCCCGCGCCAACTGGCGAACTTCTACATCGACTTTGCTGATGCGTTTTGCAGGTTGACGCAGAGCGCGATCGCCCAAATAGCGGATATCTAAGGGAGGGTTTTTTAACTTTTTCTTTTCAACTGCGATTTCAGAAGCCATGTGAATCTACTCGCTACGGTCGGCTAATTTGCAAATTGTGACATTATTTCAATTTTACCAAGTAGAAGTCAGAAAAGGGACTGGTTGTCAGTTGTCAGTGAATAGGGAGCAGGGAAGCGGGCAGAGGGCGAGGTTTCCTCGCCATCGGAGCCGCGTAGCAGGGAGCAGGGGGAATTACTTGCGAATGCGCGACTTGCGGCTTATTCTCATGCACTACATTATGTAAAAATCGGTAATTTTTCCCTTTGCATCTATGTTTTTACTGAAAAATTCGTTGAATTCACTTAGGTAAAATTTGGTAGTACTAGACTACCATTGTCGCGATCGCTCTACAAAACTCATTATGATTTCCCTTGAGGATCGACACTATTTTTGTCACGATTGGAAGTAGTTCTTTAGTATTTTTCTGATGTTTGTTCTTGCGCGTGTGATTGTCAATATTGAAATACTTCATCCATGATTTATTTTGAAGCCATTTTAGGATTAAAAAACTTTTGTAGGGTAGTCAATGAATATTCGTCAAAGATTATGTTTCGTCTTTATTTGTGTCTTTATCTGGGGAGGATTGATTGGATGCATTGCGATCGCCATAAATTCAAAAACTCAATTTTTGGTTTCAAGAATTGATCGCAACATTGCAGTAGAGGCGCATAGCAGTTTTATGTTCCTCAAAATGCAAGAAATTCAAATTGCCATACGCGAGTTAGAAGGAGCTTCCAAGACCAAACAAAATAAACAAAAATTGGGATTGGCTAACACGGAAGCAATCGAAATCAGAATTCAGCAAAATTTGAATTTATTTGAAGCTGACTTAACTTCATCGCTTGCCTCAACAGTAGCAGAGATAGAACGATATACAAAGTTTAGCAGACTGAGAATGGTGAAAGAACAAGAAGCAGAAAAACAATTTTTATTAGCAATTCAACAAGAATTTATATTTTATAAAAATAAGTTAAATAAACTTTTAGTCGATCGAAATATTTCAGAAGCAGAGCGAGCGATCTTAGCTGATTTAGAAAAGCAATACAATACAAAGCTATTTCCTTTATTAGTTGACTATAGAAAAGAACGAGAGCAGCAGCTAGCTAAACATGCTCAAAGTCTTGTATCAGCCATTGCAGCAGCCAATCGCCAGATTGCAGCTTCCACTATTGCTAGTATCGTGGCTGCAATTATCTCGGTTAGCCTCATTTATCGTTCGAGTTTGAAATCGTTAGAGCGATCGCAAACAGTAGAACAGAGCGAGCGAGATGATAGCGTTCGTCAAGCTGAGATTACTCTAAATAAGGAAAAGGAGATAGAAGCAAAATTAACGAAAATCAATCGATATTTATTAAATTTTTGTACCGATCCAAGCGGAAATATTAACCAATTAACAGCATTGTTAGGGGAATTATTGG
This sequence comes from Chroococcidiopsis sp., assembly GCF_051657925.1. Lineage (NCBI taxonomy): Bacteria > Bacillati > Cyanobacteriota > Cyanophyceae > Chroococcidiopsidales > Chroococcidiopsidaceae > Chroococcidiopsis > Chroococcidiopsis sp. Next base: position 2,047 of record NZ_JBOFLP010000122.1, on the reverse strand, counting down.
GAGCAAGCTGCACATTATATAGTTTTCTAGATAATGGGGGGCTTCGTGCAGTAGGACAGTGGCAAACGCCATCCGAATTCGATCGAGTAAATCGAACCAAGGGACGAATTTGTCACGATCTCATTCAACAAAATAGCGATGAAATTTGGGTATTATCAGACCTACTCACAACAAAATACGCTCAATCTGAGCCTAGTATTCAGGCGCATAACATCAAAACATATATTGGTAAAGTCGTCAAATGCCAGCAACAAGTTGTTGGTTGTTTGTCTGCCTGGTACACAATCAAATACATGCCCAGCGAGATCGATCGCAAAATAATCGATATTATTGCCGCAGCTATTGGTATTGAAGAAGAACGGCGAGCTACCCAAAGATCGTTGCAGGACGAACAAAGATATGCCTTGGCAGCGCAAGCAGCGCGAGATGGTCTGTGGGACTGGAATTTAAATACCGATCGCATCTATTTATCTAAGCGATCGCAAATGTTGATGGGTTTTGCCGTGGAAGACTCTGAAACCAGTGCCGCAGAATTTTTTCAACGCATCCACCCAGCCGATCTGAATGCCGTACAAATGGCGCTAGGCGAGCATTTAGCAGAACGAACGCCCCAGTTTGAGAGCGAGTATCGGATTACGCTAGCAGATGGTAGCGATCGCTGGCTATTGTGTCAAGGATTAGCCTTGCGCGATGCTGAGGGTAAACCCTACCGCATAGCAGGCTCTCAAACTGATATTACCGAGCGCAAGCAAGCAGAAGTGCAATTGCGATATCAAGCTTATCACGACGAGCAGACGGGGCTACCAAATCGAATTTTACTGATGGAGCGCTTGCGACGGGCAATTGACAAACAAAAGCACCAAGAAGATTATTTGTTCGCGGTGCTATTTCTCGATATAGATCGGTTTAAGGTCATTAACGATAGTTTAGGTCATGGCTTCGGCGATCGGATGTTAAAGGCGATCGCTAGTCGGTTACAAACCTGCGTGCGTCCTGGGGATACAATCGCTCGCTTGGGGGGAGACGAATTTACTCTACTGCTAGAAGCTATAGGAAACGAGCAAGAGGCGCTCCAAATTGCCGAACGCATTCAACAACGGCTAGTTTTGCCTTTTTACTTGGGAGAACATGAGGTATTTGCTTCCGCTAGCATCGGGATTGCCTTAAGTACGCTGAATTACGAATATCCAGAAGATTTACTCAGAGATGCCGATACAGCAATGCATCGCGCCAAAACTCTTGGGAAAGCGCGGACGGAGACTTTCGATCCATCGATGCACAATCTTGCTATGGCAAGATTGCAAATTGAAATCGATCTGCGCAAGGCACTGGAACGGCAAGAATTACGAGTCTTCTATCAGCCGATTGTCTCGCTCAAAACTGGTAAAACTACAGGTTTTGAGGCTTTAGTCCGCTGGCAACATCCGACAAGTGGTATGATTCCACCCATCAAGTTTATTCCGGTAGCAGAAGAAACGGGATTGATTTGCGCGATCGGCTGGTGGGTTTTACAACAAGCTTGCCACCAAACACGGCATTGGCAAGAGCGCTTTCCTACGGAGCCGCCTTTAACTATCAGCGTCAACGTTTCTGGCAAACAGTTTACTCAGTCAAATCTGATTGAGAAGATAGACCAGATTTTACAGGAGACTGGGTTAGCTCCGACGAGTTTGAAGTTGGAAATTACAGAAAGCGTGCTGGTAGAAAATGCCGAAGCTGCTGCTGCCGTTATTTGTCAGCTCAGAGCGATGGGCATTCAATTTTCTATTGATGATTTCGGTACGGGTTATTCTTCGTTAAGCTATCTGCATCGCCTACCAATCGATACTTTGAAGATCGATCGCTCTTTTGTGAATAACGTCGATTGCGAACCGGAGAAAATAGAAATTATTCGGACTATAGTTGCTTTGGCTTGGAATTTGGGTATGAATGTTGTTGCCGAAGGTGTAGAAACAAAGACTCAAATGTATCAACTACAAGCGCTCAAATCCGAGTACGGACAAGGTTATTTCTTCTCGAAGCCTACAGATAGCGAAGCGGTGGAAGC
>NZ_JBOFLP010000121.1:0-5452 GCF_051657925.1 Chroococcidiopsis sp. | reverse complement strand
CGATGTTAGAAGCAATGAATGCTGGAAGTATTGACTTTGGCTATACCGGAGAAGCACCGCCCGTATTTGCCCAAGCCGCAGGTACTCCCTTAGTCTATGTGGCTTACGATCCTTTGGGTCCTAAAGCTGAAGCCATTATCGTTCCAAAAGATTCTCCGATTAAAACGGTAGCTGACCTTAAAGGTAAAAGAGTTGCTTTTGCTAAAGGATCTAATACTAACTACCTAGTGGTAAAAGCGATCGAAAAAGCAGGATTGCAATACAGCGACATCAAACCAGCTTTTCTCGCTCCAGCAGATGCCCGCGCTGCCTTTGAAGGCAGAAATGTTGATGCCTGGGCAATTTGGGATCCTTACTTAGCAGCAGCCGAGAAAGCAACAGGCGCACGTACCTTAACAGACGCGACTGGATTGGCTCCCAATCGTGGTTATTATCTTGCTGCCAAGTCCTTTACCGAAAAGCGTCCTGATGTCTTAAAGACAGTCTTAGCAGAGGTGAGCGAAGTGAATGACTGGGCAAAGCAGAATCCGGCGGAAGTTGCTAAATTTCTCTCGCCTGAGTTAGGTATCGATACTGCGGCATTGGAAGTAGCAGAAAAGCGGCGCGAGTATGGCGTACTGCCGATTACAGATGAAGTCATTGCCGCACAGCAACAAGTTGCCGATGCCTTCTATAAAATCAATTTGATGCCGAAACAGATTGTCGTGAAAGAAATCGTTTGGCAAGGAAATGTATCATGAGTAACGTAAATCAGCAGTGGATGAAGACAGATGTACTCGTCATTGGTGGCGGTACGGCGGGGACAATGGCAGCAATCAAGGCAAAACAAGCAAACCCTAGCTGTCAGGTGTTGGTTTTGGAAAAAGCGAACATTCGCCGTAGTGGGGCGATCGCAATGGGAATGGATGGAGTGAATACAGCCGTGATCCCTGGACACTCCACACCAGAACAGTACGTTCGCGAAATCACGATCGCCAATGATGGCATTCTGCACCAACCAGCCGTCTACCAAACAGCAAAACTCGGCTACGAAACGATTCAAGAATTAGAAAGTTGGGGCGTTAAGTTTCAAAAAGACCCTCAAGGTAACTACGATGTCAAGCAAGTGCATCGAGTTGGCAAATACGTACTCCCTATGCCAGAAGGTAAAGACTTAAAGACTATTCTCACCCGCCAGGTAAAACGCCACAAAGTACAAGTCACGAATCGCGTCATGGCAACTCGCGTTTTAGTCTCAGAAGGACGGGCGATCGGTGCAGTTGGGTTTGACGTGCGTGGGGGCGATTTTGTCGTCATCCAGGCAAAGGCTGTCATCCTCTGTACGGGTGCTTGCGGACGGTTAGGACTCCCCGCGTCAGGATACCTCTACGGCACTTACGAAAACCCCACGAATGCAGGCGATGGTTACTCGATGGCGTACCATGCAGGGGCAGAATTGACCAATATCGAATGTTTCCAGATCAATCCTTTAATCAAAGACTACAATGGTCCTGCCTGTGCTTACGTTGCTAGCCCTTTTGGGGCATATACTGCCAACGCCGAAGGACACCGCTTCATTAGTTGCGATTATTGGAGCGGTCAAATGATGTTAGAAGTGTGGCAGGAATTGAATTCAGGCAAGGGTCCAATTCAATTGAAAATGACTCATTTAGACGAAAATACAATTGCTGAAATCGAGTCGATTCTTTGGGCAAACGAACGCCCTAGTAGAGGACGTTTCCATGCAGGTAGAGGCGAAGACTATCGCACCCACCCAATTGAAATGAATATCTCAGAAATTGGGCTGTGTAGCGGACATAGTGCTTCTGGCGTTTGGGTGAATGAAAAAGCAGAAACAACCGTACCAGGATTGTATGCGGCGGGAGATATGGCAAGCGTTCCCCACAACTATATGATTGGGGCATTTGTCTTCGGTCGTTTGGCTGGAACTCATGCTGTTGAGTACATTCAAGATTTGGAACATTTAGAACCAGATGCCAACTTTTTAGCAGCAGAAAAAGCGCGGATCTATACACCTCTGAATCAGCCTCAAGGTGTCCCTCATACTCAGGTTGAATATAAGTTGCGACGGTTAGTTAATGATTATATGCAACCGCCAAAATCGGGGTACAAGATGGAGATTGGATTAAATCATTTTGTCCGCTACCATGAAACTTTGGCGCAGATGGGAGCGCGTGACCCTCACGAACTCATGCGTTGTATGGAAGTCCATTTTATTCGCGACTGTGCGGAAATGGCAGCACGCGCATCATTATATCGGCGAGAAAGTCGTTGGGGTTTATATCACTATCACCTGGATTTTCCAGAGAAGAATAATGAAGAATGGTTCTGTCATGTAAATTTGAAAAAGGATGATTCGGGAGAAATGTTTTTGTTCAAGCGTCCTGTAGAGCCTTATGTTGTAGAAGTCGATTTAGATAAGGAAGTTTATCATGTAGCAGCACGATAAACCATAAAATTTAAGGCGATAGCTTCACTATTGGAGATTGATTTTATGGCTTTAATTAATCAGAGAGTTGATGTTCCCGTCATTGTAGATGAGTCTAAGTGTTTGGAAAAATGCACGGCTTGCATTGAAGTTTGCCCCCTCGACGTATTAGCAAAGAATCCAGAAACGGGAAAAGCATATATGAAATATGACGAATGTTGGTTCTGTCTCCCTTGTGAAAAAGAATGTCCCACAAATGCGATTACGGTGCAAATTCCCTTTTTGTTGCGATGAAGAAGTTAATCACTTTTACTAAAGCCGCTTTAGATAGCAACCTTTGCCAAAAAACTATCGAAAGTATTTGTGTCGATTAAGCCATTCTCTGCCAATACTCGACGTACAGCTGTCAAATGCACGGGTTGAACATAAGCCTGCTTCTCATAAGCTGGTAAAATGACCAAAGTTCCCGATGATGGATACTGATAGACTAGTTGAGAACCAGTTGTTGGTACTTTCGCAAAACCTATCTTTAGCAGCAATTGCTCTAGATCGGTAAACTGGATATCTCTAATCATGATGGCGAATTACTCCCTTTAACTGGTTCAGAATATCATTTCGGTATTTGGCAAATTTTTCGATCGCCTCTCGATCTAGTATATTCATTTTAGGCAAGCGCACGGTAATACTTTCACCAATCTTAGATATGTCAAACCCTGGCAAATTCTCAAAATATGCCTGCAAGTATAACCAATAAGCTACATCTAACTGAGCATCATACACAATTAGAATACATGGCATAGGCTCGAACAGCCACAATTCTAGATCGGATCGCGCTATTGTAAAAGCAATAGTTTCTTGGTCGGCAAGTGTTCTAAGAGAATCTCTAGCCTTTAATTGTAGGTAGATTTGACCGTTCTCAATCTCACTATTTACATCATATGTAAAGAGAATTAAATCGAAACCATAATCATACTCTACTCTTTCTACTGAATAACCACATAAAAATACATATCGTTCAACATGATTCACGCTTAAATCTGCTATTATATGTTCCCTATGTCGTTTCTTTTTTGCCATTTCTTAAAATGCAACTTAGTTTTTTTGTATTGGGCTAAAAAATTTAATATTTTAAAATCATTTCTATTAGAGAGTAGTAATGAGAACATTAATTAATTTTATCAGGAGTAGTAATGTTGGCAAATACAAATTCTGAGTTAGCACAATGGTTAGAAATGTTACGATCGCCCAATTTAGACGATCGCTTAGTTGCAGTCAAAACTCTGCAACACTTGGGAGAAGAAGATGCGATCGATGCTTTAATCACTGCCTTGCAAGACGAAAGTAATGCCGTGCAAAAAATTGCGATAACGGCGCTGTGGGAAATTGCTAATCCTGTTGTAGTTTCCGCTTTAGTACCATGCCTTGCTTCACCTGAAGCAGAAATTCGTAGCGAAGCACTATCGGCGTTAGGCGAGTTAGTTTCTCCCGAACATCTACAACTTTTACTAGATTCCCTACAACAAGAAAATTTCCATCTCCAATCCAACATCCTGATTCTTTTACGCAAAATTCATGACGTTCAATGTCTACCTGCGATAATCGACTTCTTCAAGTCAGAACATCCCGAATTACGAGAAGCAGCAGTAACGACTTTATCCTATCTAAATCAAATTCAAAGTTGTCCGCCAGCCCTAAAATTAATGCAAGATTCTGATGGCAGTGTACGACGTGCGGCAGCTTTAACGTTAGGACACTTGGCTGATGAATCAGCGATTGCATTGTTAACGCAAGCACTGATCGCCGATCCAGACTGGCAGGTGCGCCGCAATGCAGCAAAATCGTTAGCAATTCAGGCTAATCCATCAGCAATTTTTGCTGTCGAAAAAGCACTCAAAGACGAACATTGGCAAGTGCGAAAATCTGCCATACAGGTCTTGCAAAAAATACCTGATGCTAAGTTGTTACCTACTTTAATTAAAGCGTTGGCGGATGAATATTCAGATGTGAGAAAAGAAGCAGCGATCGCCCTTGGTAATTTAGGTAATTCCGATGCTATAAGCGCCCTTCAACAAGCATTAGACGATTGCGATCGCGAAGTGAGTATACAAGCTCAGAGAGCTATTGAGAAAATTAGTTGATCGAGCTGATAAGTAACATTGATTCAAACTTGACAATGCTTCAACGACTATAGCGATCGCTTCACTCTAGTTTCCATACAATGCAGGAACGCCTCTTCAAAATCCATTTTATCTTTAAAAAGCGATCGCCCTTGAGTATTTCAAGTCTTGAATCGCTCATCTACTGGAATTTGATAACCATTAGCGAGGCGATTAGTCATATTTGCGGTAGCGACAATTGCCATTAATTCACCAAACATAGTATCGCTCATTCCCTTGGTATATGCTGCTGCTGTATGGGAGGCAATGCAGTATTCGCAACCATTAGTTACGCTTACAGCTATATAAATTAATTCGCGCATCAGTGGATCGATTTCTCCAGGACTAGTCATTACCTCCTTTACTGTCTGCCAAGTGCGTTGTAAAGTTGGTGGATGGTTTGCTAACGCTTTCCAAAAGTTATTAATCTCATCAGTTTTACGGGTAGCACGGATGTCATCGTATACAGCACGTACTTCATCGCTACTGTCTTCGTATTCAATCAACTGAGTCATATATTGATGGAAATGAGTTTCTCTTTTTGTCAGTGAAACAGTAGTGTATAGTAGCCCAAACGAGCAGATGCCGAATTCCTTTTAATTGCCGTGTTAGTTTGCTTCATGCATACTATCATTAATTGATTAAATTACCGTATTATGATTAAAGGAATGCAGATATAATCTGAATGATTTGTATGGCTAGTATATGTGGATAATAGACGAGGTTTATTAGGAGCGATCGCAAACCATCTTCATACGAAAGACGTAATGCTTAACCACCAATCTCCGTTTCACCAATCCCCAGAAGATAACACTGTCGCGCCTCTCAATCCGCTCATCGCTACTCGTCAGCAAGAAGTCATTCAACT
>NZ_JBOFLP010000120.1:0-3618 GCF_051657925.1 Chroococcidiopsis sp. | reverse complement strand
GCCGATGCGAGAGCGATCGAACTAGTGTTAAGTCGGAGCTTTCCGGCGATAATGCTGGAAATGTCTAGAAGGTCTTCAACTAGCTTGACTTGGGATTTAGCACTTTTCTCGATCGTCTCCAGCGCCCGCACAGTCTGGGCAGCGTCAAACTTGCGGCTCCGCAGCAATTGCGACCAGCCTAACATGGAGTTGAGCGGGTTACGCAATTCGTGAGAGACGATGGATAAAAACTGATCCTTAGCACGGCTGGCTGCTTCAGCCTCGGCGCGAAGTGACTGCTCGTTAGTCAACAGCCGAGTGCGTTGTTGCTCGAATAGCTTGCGCTCGGTAATGTCCTCGATCGCCAGGAGTATCTTCGGGTTAATATTAGTAGTATTGTCAGCTTGAGAAATTTTACGGGCATTAAGCAGCATTGTCTTGCGTCCAATCTGCTCAAAATCATACTCAACTTCAAAATTATCCAGATGGTTGTTTTGAGACAGAATTTCTTCTAGGCGCGATCGCAACTGGGGAGTATCCCACTGACCGTTCCCTAGAGCGAAGATACTGCGGTTTTCTGTTTGAGCTGGTGAAACTTGGAAAGTTTGATAGAAAGACTGATTTGCCGTGACGACTTGTAAATTTGCGTCGAGTATGACTAGCGGTTCTCTGACTGTCTCGACGATCGCTTCGGCATAATCGCGAGCTTGTTTGAGTATCTGTGCATTGCGTTTGAGTGCGTCAATATTAACTAACAGAATTACTGCGCCATCAATCTGACCTTCGGTAGTCTGATAAGGGCGAATCATCAGGCTATACCAACGCCCCTTTTCGTCTTGCACCTCTTGTTCTTTAATAATTAGGGTGTCAATCACCTCTAAAATCGATTGCTCTAAGTTTGGTAGATTAATGTTTGGATTGATATGATTCAGCGGTCGCCCGAGATCGGTCGGAATTAGGTTAAAAATTTCCTCTGCCGTTGGAGTGAAACGCCGGATGAGCAAATCTCTTCCTACCATGACGATCGGAATATTGATACTACCAAGCACATTACGTAGATCGTTGCTCAGCTGGTTTGATTCCAGAATCCGACTGCGTAATTCCTCATTAGTTGTCGTCAGTTCTTCATTAGTTGCTTGAATTTCTTCTTTAGCTGTTTCTAGTTCCTCATTGATGCTTTGCAACTCTTCATTGCTTGATAAAACCTCCTCATTGGCAGTCACGAGATCTTGGTTAGTTGCCTCATATTCCTGAACGATCGATTGCAAATTCTCTTTAGTGACAGCCAGCTCCTTTTGAGTAGCAGCCAGCTCCTGTTTTAACTGGTTTGCCTCCTGCCTAGCGCTCGTCTGCTTTCCCCCCCGACTAACGCTTGCCCTACTATCGTCCGTCGAGCGACCGTCAGATGAAGCGGGAGTGTCTCTAAACAAAATTAAAAAGTAGCGATCGTCTGTAGGGGGAACCTTGAAAGGAATGACATCAAAACTGACGAGGCGTAATTGCTTTCGATCTACGAGCTGTATACCTGACTTTTTGACCGCGATATTTTGCTGTTTCGCCTGTAAAATTGCTGCATTTAACTCCGATCGCAAGCTAGTTTCAGCCATTGTTAGTAAGTTAAAGCTGGGCTTTCCTGAAGCTGGTTTAAGGTAGGGACTGGTTTCTCCCCGAAATTGCCGGATGTCCAAATTGCTGTCGATCACCACACCGACTGGAGTGTAGTCACTCCAAACAATCCGATCTGCCTGTTTCTCGACTAGATCGAAACCTTCCCCAGAATCCTCACTCATTTTCTTACTATTGAGTTTCTCTGTCAAATAACTGCGATCGACAAAGTTAAAATTTAACTGAGTGGGGGCTAATTTTTTAGCATAAATTTTGTGCTTTTTGTCTACTACTGAAAATAGTTCCGAGAACCCGCCCGTACTCTCTGAAGTTCCTAACAACAGAAAGCCTGTTGGCTTCAGGCTGTAATGAAACAGCGGAATCACCCGCTGCTGCAAAACCTTTTCTAAATAAATGAATACATTCCGACAACTAATTAAATCCAAATTGGAAAAAGGTGGATCTGCTCCCAGATCTTGCTTGGCAAAAACACACATCTCCCTGATCTTTTTGACAATTTGATATTCGCCATCCACTTTGACAAAGAAGCGTCGTAAACGTTCTGGTGAGACATGATCTACTAAGCTTTGCGGGTATGTTCCCGAACGGGCTTTCTGGATCGCTAGTTCGCTGATGTCCGTGCCAAACAGCTGAATTGTCGGCTTAGTGGCTAGCTCGGACAAAAATTCTAGCAAGCAAATAGCGATCGAGTAGACTTCTTCCCCCGTAGAACACCCAGGTATCCAAATCCGAATTGGCTTTGACAACGATTTATCTGACGTAATCCTGGGAAATACCTGAGTTTTTAGGGCTTGAAAAACTTCAGGATCTCGAAAGAAACTAGTGACATGGATTAAAAATTCCTGGGACAGAGCTTCTATTTCGATGGGATGAGCTTGTAGATATTTAACGTAATCCTCCAACGTCTCGATCTTGTGCAGCACTAGTCGCCGCTTGAGTCGCCGCAGCAAGGTAGGACGTTTATAATTTGTAAAGTCAATCCCTGCGACTGTCCGCAGCATGGCGAAGATTTGTTGGATGCTATCCTTACCATCGACTAGAATTTGAGTAATTTCGGTGGGTTTAAAATGCTTCACATAGGGATGCACGCTAATCTTTGCTAGCTCTTTGGCAATCTCCTGTGGTGGCAAAATGAAATCCAAGTGGTTAATTGTCGCCGCGTGGTGCGGCATACTGCTGACTTGAGCTGAGGCTTCACATTGAGCAAAGGTAATGCCACCAGCTGCTTGGATTGCCTTCAATCCCAGTGCGCCGTCCCCATCACCTCCTGATAGCACCACGCCAATTGCTTTATCACTTAGCTCTTGAGCTAAGGAATCAAACAAAGCATCCACAGGCATATGTTTACCTGCGATGGTTTCCCGTGGCGCAAGTCTCAGCTTGCCTTGAGCGAGAGTCATTTTCCGATTTGGTGGGATGATGTAGACGTGGTTGGGTTCTACTAAGATGCCATCCTGCACTTCTGTGACTGGCATCTGGCATACTTGGGCAAGAAGATCGGGTAGTAAACTCTTGCGATCGCGTGCCAAGTGTTGCACCAGCACAAATCCCATGCCAGTATCGCTAGGTAGATGTTCGAGTAACTGAGTGAATGCTGTCAGTCCACCAGCAGATGCTCCTATTCCGACGATAGGAAACAACTCTCGCTCTTTGTCGGGTGGTTTTTCAACTGCTTTTTCCATAATACATTAATACATTTAGTCTCGTCGGCAGACTCAGCAGAATTCATGCCTAATATCTAACATATGTACTATGAACCTGACGGGATGACCTAGCTAATATAAGTATTTTTATACCTAGCAACAGATGTAGGATTGAGCAGGAATAAAGCAGCTTTTTCCTGCGTTGCTTCGGATAAATAAATTTGTTCCAAAGTAACTAGCCCTTCTTTGACAAAGGAATCTCTCACTACAGCATTTTCTCCACCATTAAAAGAAGTTTCATAAAAAACTTCTTTAATCCCAGCTGAAATAATTAACTTTAAACAAGATAGACAAGGTTCTAGGGTGACAT
>NZ_JBOFLP010000119.1:0-27480 GCF_051657925.1 Chroococcidiopsis sp. | reverse complement strand
GACTTACGACTTACGACTTACGACTTATCGCTTTTCGATATTGCCACCTGACTCAACACGCGCATCGGTCCCAATTCTTTTAAGATTTGCATTTGTTGTTCGTTACGCACGAACATTGTGCCAGCAAATCCCAAAGAGTTGATGGCAATCGACTCAAAGCTTTCTTGAGAACGGGGAATCAGCAGCATCCATTGGCGGGTTACGAGCAAGTTGTAAGCCCCAGCTTGGATGTTATTCGAGCCGATGTCATGCTTTAGCCCCACTGCATTGAGCATTTGGTAGTAATAATTGAGTGTTACCGTGGCAGCTGCTTGAGGAGATTTTGTTTGAATCGATTCTAGTTGTACGAAAGCATGGACAAAAGGCAAGCTTGGTAGAGTTTCGACTGTACCGCGATTAGTAGTTACCAACAAAGGTTCGAGGGGAATTTGGGGAAAATCTGCGGGTGTGAGTGGTAAAGGAACAATCTGCAAATGTTTGTGACGTTGGCTTGCGCCCGCTGTCTTGCCACCGTTATAGAATGTCAGTCCGTTAAATTCCGCCAGACAGATCCACATGGCAGTAAAGTCGGCGAGAGTTAGTAAGGCTTCTTGTTCTTCAAAGGCACGAGTAATTAGCAGCAGGTGACAATCGACGACATTGAATTTATTTAACAAACAAACATGAGTTTCGGAGATGTCTGCTACGTATAAGTTTTTATCGTAGGGTAGAAAGGGATTAAAGTCTTTACCAGTCGTAGCATTTTGCCGATCCTGTTTTTGCTTTGCCTCGTCTTTGCGATTGAGATTGGTGGCTGTTCTGACCAGGAAACGCACGCCTTGCTGTTCTACAAACTGATATTCGGTGGGAATGGTGACTAAAGCCCCGCGTTCAAGAGCGTGTTGGGTTATTGCGATCGCCCTATCTAGCAGCGTACCAGGTTGTAGTATTATTCCGCGTGCATTCATGTCCTCTTGCATTATCGAATCTTGGATCGGCAACGTAACTTGAGGCTTCTCGCCCTAGTATTACCCAATAATGTACTCGATCGCCGTACTCTAACACAAAATATCTCTTGTCGCGCGGTGGTAGCGCGATCGCCTACCCCAATCGTGCTTTCAATTGGGTAAAACACACCCTCTGTAGGGACGCACAGCCGTGCGCCCCTACAAATGTCACTCACACAGAGCGATTAACTATACTGAACGTACTCGTCGCTAATCTTGAAGTAAGATGCATTCAAATTCAGCGAGTCGGGAGAAATCCCCTGCAAGATCGCAATCAAATTTGGTTGGGTGTCTACATTATTTGCATAAATTGCCGTGCCTGCTGGCAAGCCTTCCGGCGTTGCACCCAAACTGTATTCAATCTCGAACTCAGGATAACCCATCAAGCGCTCGTTTTTTGCTAGCAAAATTGTATCTTGACGCTGATTGAAGTCAGTAATTAAAGCGTAGCTATCCCCTCCTCCATAGTAAGTACCTGCACCAGGTCTACCACCTAGACCTGAGAGAACAAACGTGTCTTTTCCCGATCCTCCAGTTAAAATATCTTTTTCTGAATTACCGCGACTACCATCAAAAGTACCGCGCAATCCCCGACCACCAGCACCAATCAAGATATCGTCTCCAGATCCTCCATCTAAAACATCACTCCCGAACTCGCCAACTAATATATCTTTGCCATTACCACCATAAAGGCGATCGTTATCATCTTTTCTCACGCCATAATCAGGACCAGAAATGACTCCGTAGCCATCGCCAGCTAGCAAATCGTCACCCTCGCCGCCATAGATTTCATCTCCACCAGAACGACCGTAAATGCGATCGTTACCTGCACCACCATAGATGCGATCGCTGTCACCAGTCCTGACATACGCTTGGTTGAGATCGCCTATTATTTCATCGTCACCGTTACCGCCATAGATGACATCTTCACCAAATCCACCTTCTATAAAGTCATTGCCATCTCCTCCCTGTAAGATGTCGTTACCGTCGTTACCATATAGGTTGTCATTACCGTTGCCACCGTACAAAGTGTCATTACCGTTGCCACCGCCTAGATAATCGTTATCCTCGTCACCATACAAGGTATCGTTACCATCTCCACCGTTGAGAGAGTCGATACCCGCACCACCATAAATGCGATCGTCTCCTCCTAAACCGGATATGGTGTCACTTCCTGCTTTACCATAAATTTTGTCGTTGCCATCCGTACCAGTTAAGGTGTCGTCTAAGTCCGTACCAAAGATATTTGCCATGTCGATAAGCCTTTAATTCTAATAAGTATGCGTAGATGCTTTTACCCTGCGATCGCATTTCAAATCGCCACAACAAAACTATCCAAATAGTGTTTGGCTTTCAATGAAGTGAATCGTTAAATATATACCTAGCTAAAAACTAGTAAGCGATCGACTTACTGAAGTCAGTTGATGCAAAGATCGATTAATTATCGCGCTTTGTCTTTGCTTGCAAGCAACACAGTCAATCTACAAAAGATTAGGATATTTTGCAAATAAAACTGATGCGGTAATATGCATAATATAATGCCTTTTTTACATCGTATTATCAAATTTGTAATACTTTTTTAACAAATGTTTTTTTTGCAGATTTTTATCTGTTTAAACAAGCTAAAAAAGCCTAGCTATGCACTAAGTCAGTAGTCTTACTTTCTTGGTGAAATTTAGCCATCTAGTAGGCAGTACTCGCTCTAAGCAAAGCTATACCGAATAAAACTGAGTATAAAAACACTGTGCACTGCGGACAGTGAACTATTAACTGTCAACAGCTAAAACGCTATGTTTATGACTTCAATAGAATTCGCTACAGCACGGCTAGAGTTAAACCAAGTGGAAATATTGAGACAGAAGTAAAACATTAGTTCGATCCCTCTAATTAGAGCGAGTCGATCGCATAAATACTGTACGAAATCACCGAGATATTTTCACACAAATACACCACGACCCAGGTAGGCGATCGCGATTTTGACAAGTCAGCGATCGCCTTGTTCAATTAAGCTTTACTAATAAGGCAAAACTCATTATTAAGAATATTGGACATACTGGAAGTAGGATGCATTTAAATCGAGCGTGTCGGGAGAAACACCTTGTAAGATGGCAATTAGCTCTGGTGCTGCACTAGTGTTGTTAGCGAATTGAGCGTAAATTCCTGTTCCTGATGGCAAACCGTCAGGCGATGCACCCAAACTATAGGTGACATCTGCGAACAGAAATGATGGTCCAGAGATATCATTGCTACTGAGTGTAATGACATCCTCATTCAAATTAAAGTCAGTAATTAAGGCATAGTCGTTATTGCCATAGCGATAGGAAACACCTCGACCATCGCGTCCAGCACCACTAGATTCGAGTCTAAACTTATCTTTTCCGGCTCCACCTGTAAGGGTATCAATTTCGTTAGAGCCGCGACTGGCACTACTATATGGCTCTGGTCCAAAACCACCCGCACCATTGATAATGTCGTCTCCAGCTCCACCATTGACAACATCGTTACCAAACGAACCTTCTAAATCATCGTTCCCATAGCCGCCGTATAAGCGATCGTTACCGACATAACCGTTGAGAAAGTCATTACCTGCATCGCCATACAAGTTATCGTTACCGTTGCCCCCGTACAAGGTATCGTTACCGTTGCCTCCGTACAAGGTATCATCACCAGCATCGCCATTCAAAAAATCGTTATTTTCATTGCCATATAAGGTGTCTTTACCATCTCCACCCAATAGGCGATCGTTACCCGCTCCACCATAAAGGAGATCGTTGCCTTTATTCCCGTTAAGGTTGTCATTTCCGGCTTTGCCATAGATTCTGTCGTTGCCGTCTCCACCAGTTAAGGAATCGTCTAAATCTGTACCAAATATTACGGACATGATGTCAATCCCTCACTCAAAATAGTCGTAAATCGTAAAAAGTTAGTCTTGGTGTGCCTCAATTGCCAGCACAAACTTGTCATCCATAAACCATAGGAATGACTGAGTTTTGCTGGCTATTTCATGAGGCTAGGATACAAAGTCAGTTTTTATGTTTCCCGAACAAACCCGCTCAGTTCACATAGTCTTTATATTTGGCGATCGCTATCTTTATATATGTGGATTTTTCAGAGGAAATCTTCGTGTCTAACGTGTTTGTGCCTTGAATTTCTGTATTTTACGCTCTTATTTTATGTATAAAATAAAACACAGTAAATTTATATGTTTTTAATTTGACTACGAAAAAATAAGTACAATCGCAAAATTGGCAAGAATAAATATGGATAAACACAAGCAAAAACGAAATTTTTAAACCTTAATAAAGTTACGATTCATAGCAAACCTTTTTTGTCAAACTAAGTACTATTTTTTCAAGAAATACTGATATACATACAGAAATAAACCTGGTAGCAAATTGCTTAATTCCTCTAAACGATCTGTCTAAAATTGAAAGAAAGTGTATTTTGATACTTAGTACACTAATCTTGACTTCACCGTACACCTAATGTTTCCGTAGGATAGATAAAGATTCACCTACAACGACAAGACTATCTGTGGCTAATCAAGAAGAAACTGCCCTACCTCTGGCGCAAACACCCCTCTATCAGCTCGCTCTAGAACTGAAAGCAAGGTTGACTAGTTTTGGTGGCTGGGAAATGCCCGTGCAGTTTGTTGGGATCGGACAAGAACACGCTGCGGTCAGAACAACGGCGGGGATGTTTGATATTTCCCACATGGGTAAATTCGTCCTGCGGGGAAAACAGCTAGTCGCTCAACTGCAAAACTTAGTCCCCTCCAATTTGAGTCGGCTGCGATCGGGAGAAGCACAGTACACGGTGCTATTAAATCCGCAAGCCGGAATTATTGATGACATCATCTTCTACTACCAAGGGGAAGATAATGACACGCAGCAGGGAGTATTGATCGTCAATGCGGCAACCACCAGTAAAGATAAAAAATGGTTGTTGCAACACCTCGACGTAGAGCAGGTAGAACTACAAGACATTTCACGCCAGAAGATCTTAATTGCAGTGCAGGGACCGCAAGCCGTGGCACATTTGCAAAACTTGGTAGAAGCAGACTTATCTCAGGTCAAAGCCTTCGGGCATTTAGAAACCAAGATCTTAGGAGAACCGAGTTTTATGGCTCGGACTGGTTATACCGGAGAAGATGGATTTGAGGTGATGGTAGACCCAGAAGCAGGTGTAAAAGTGTGGCGATCGCTCGCTCAAGCCGGAGTCATTCCCTGTGGACTAGGGGCGAGAGACACCCTACGATTAGAGGCAGCTATGGCACTCTACGGGCAAGACATTGATGATAATACCACTCCCTTAGAAGCAGGTTTAGGCTGGCTCGTCCACCTCGACACCAAAGGCGACTTTATCGGGCGCGATATCCTAGAGCAACAGAAAACAAACGGAGTTTCACGACGATTAGTAGGGTTGCAAATGCCAGGGCGACACATTGCCCGCCACGGCTACCAAGTCTTATCTGAAGGTAAAGTTGTAGGAGAGATTACCAGCGGCACGTTATCCCCCACGTTAGGCTATCCGATCGCCTTAGCCTACATTCCTACGCCCCTCAGCCAGCCAGGGCAAACCTTAGACGTAGAAATCCGAGGCAAGTCCTATCCAGCGGTAGTTGTGAAAAAACCCTTCTATCGGGCTAAAAATCGTCCGGTGAAATGAGGGGTGAGGAGCGTTAGCGAAGCGGGACGAAGTCCGGAGTGAGGAGTGAGGGGGAGCTGGGGGAGAGTCGCGGAGTTGGGGGAGAAAAACCACGCACCACACACCACGCACCACGCACCACACCCTGATAACTGATAACTGATAACTGACAACTGAAAAGGGATTGACTACTAGGCGATCGCGTCTATAGTAAAGCATATTAATTAACGATATATCCGCGATTTGGTTGAGGAACTGACATGGAGTTGGAATATCCAAGCGACCTAAAATATCTTGACTCGCACGAATACGTCCGCATGGATGGCGATATCGCTACTATTGGCATTTCTGCTTTTGCTGTCGATCAGCTAGGTGACATTGTATTTCTGGAACTTCCTGAAGTTGGCGATCGCGTCACTAAGGGAGAAACCTTTGGTTCCGTAGAATCAGTCAAAGCAGTAGAAGATATGTACTCCGCCGTGACTGGTACGGTCGTCGAACGCAATGAAATTGTACTAGAGACACCAGAACAACTGGCAGACGATCCCTATGGCGAAGGCTGGTTACTGAAAGTGCGTGTCGAAGATCCCAGCGAATTAGACGAGGCGCTAACTGCTGAAGAATACCGCGCCCAGGTAGAGGGGGCGTAGCGAGGGGCTGGGGAAACAAGGAAGACAAGGAAGACAAGGGAGACAAGGAAGACAAGGAAGAAGTCAGGAGTATATTTCTTTCCCTGCTCCCTGCTCCCTGCTCCCTCATTAACAACTGACTTCCTAGATAACTGACAACCGAGCGAAATATTGCAGAATATTAATAAGTCACTACTGGAGAAGCTATTTGTGGTACTAGACAGTCCTCGTATTCAACGAGATCGGCAGCAAAAACAAATAAGCAGCGAGTCAATTTCATTTCGACAAAGACACATTGGTCCTCAACCTATTGAGGTTGAGCAAATGCTAGAAGTGTTGGGGCTACCGACCCTTGATGCTTTGATCGACCGAACAGTGCCACAAGCCATTCGCCAACAGCGATCGCTGCAATTGGAAGGCGATCGCAGCGAACATGCGGCTTTGGCGCAGTTAAAAGCGATCGCCTCGAAAAACCAGGTATTTCGGTCGTTTATCGGTATGGGATATTACGGCTGCATTACTCCACCAGTAATTCAGCGAAATATTTTGGAAAACCCAGGCTGGTACACTGCTTATACTCCTTACCAACCAGAAATTGCTCAGGGACGACTAGAAGCGTTGCTGAATTTCCAAACGACAATTATTGACCTGACGGGTTTGGAGATTGCCAATGCTTCTTTACTAGACGAGGGGACAGCCGCCGCCGAAGCTATGACTATGAGTTATGGTCTGTGCAAAACGAAGGCAAAAGCTTTCTTTGTCTCCCAAAACTGCCATCCCCAGACAATTCAAGTCGTGCAGACTCGTGCTAGACCACTGGGAATTAACGTGATTGTTGGCGACCACCAAGCTTTCAAGTTTGACGTGCCAGTATTTGGCGTGTTGCTGCAATATCCAGCCAGTGACGGTACGATTTACGACTATCGGGCATTTGTGGAACAAGCCCATGCTGCCGGAGCATTGGTCACTGTCGCCGCCGACCCTTTGAGTTTAACTTTATTGACTCCCCCGGGAGAGTGGGGTGCTGATATTGCAGTAGGTAGCACGCAGCGTTTCGGCGTACCGATGGGTTATGGCGGACCCCATGCAGCATATTTCGCCACTAAAGAAGAATTTAAGCGGCAAGTACCAGGGCGGATTGTCGGAGTTTCTAAGGATGTCCACGGGAAAACAGCCTTACGCCTAGCACTACAAACTCGCGAACAACACATCCGCCGCGACAAAGCGACGAGTAATATCTGTACGGCACAGGTGTTACTGGCAGTCATGGCTTCGATGTATGCTGTATATCACGGTTCCCAAGGACTGAAACAAATTGCTACCAGAATCCACAACTTTACGGCAATTTTGGCAGCAGGATTAAAGCAGCTAGGCTACACCATCAGTTCAGAATCTTGCTTCGATACATTACGGATTAATTTGGTCAGTCATAATTTAGATGATATTTTGCAGGCTTGCCAAGCTAAGAAAATCAATATACGGATATTTGATGAAAAGTCTGTAGGTATCTCTTTAGATGAAACGATCGCAGAAGCAGATTTAACCGACCTATTTGAGATTTTCGCAGGCGGTGAAGATCTCCCCTTCACCATTGAAGAATTGGGGGCGGGTTTATCAGACAAATCTGTGGTTAGTCAGGCATCACGACAAAACCCGCCCCTACAAGTTCCCACACAACTCTCTCGCACCAGCGAATTTCTCACCCATCCCGTTTTCAACCGCTACCATTCGGAAACAGAACTGCTGCGATACATTTATCGATTGCAGGCAAAGGATTTGTCCTTGACAACATCGATGATTCCCTTGGGTTCCTGCACGATGAAACTGAATGCAACGGCAGAAATGATGCCTGTGACTTGGCAGGAATTCGGCAATCTGCATCCGTTTGCCCCACTGTCGCAAACGCGGGGATATCAAATTTTGTTCCAACAGTTAGAAGCATGGTTGGCAGAAATCACGGGTTTTGCTGCGGTTTCTCTGCAACCTAACGCTGGTTCGCAGGGTGAATATGCTGGTCTGCTAACGATTCGGCAATATCATGAAAATCGGGGAGAAGGACATCGCAATATTTGTTTGATTCCCCAATCTGCCCACGGTACGAACCCAGCTAGTGCGGTAATGGCGGGAATGAAAGTGGTGGCGATCGCCTGTGACGAACAAGGTAACGTAGACGTAGAAGATTTGCAGGCAAAGGCAGAAAAGCATAAAGACGAACTCGCCGCGTTAATGGTGACATATCCCTCCACCCACGGCGTATTTGAGGAACAAATTAAAGACATTTGCGCGATCGTCCATGCCTATGGCGGACAAGTCTACATGGATGGGGCAAATCTCAACGCCCAAGTCGGGTTATGTCGCCCTGGAGATATTGGGGCAGATGTCTGTCACCTCAACCTGCACAAAACCTTCTGTATCCCTCACGGTGGTGGTGGTCCTGGGATGGGTCCAATTGGTGTAGCAACTCACCTCGCCCCCTTCCTCCCCGACACTTCTATTGCCCAAATCATCACTTCTCACCCCTCCAATATTGGTGCTATCTCCGCTGCACCTTGGGGCAGTGCTAGCATCCTGACAATTTCGTGGATGTATATTGCCATGATGGGGGGTGAGGGATTGACAGAGGCGACTAAAGTTGCAATTCTCAACGCCAACTACATCGCCCGTAGACTAGAGCCACACTACCCCGTACTGTACAAGGGTAAGGCTGGTTTTGTCGCCCACGAGTGCATTTTAGATCTGCGATCGCTCAAGAAAACTGCCGGAATTGAAGTCGAAGACATTGCCAAACGCTTGATGGACTATGGCTTCCATGCCCCGACAATTTCTTGGCCCGTAGCAGGGACGATGATGGTAGAACCCACAGAAAGCGAATCGAAGGAAGAGTTGGATCGATTCTGCGATGCCATGATTGCCATTCGGCAGGAAATTGCCGAGATTGAAGCAGGCAAAGTCAGTCGGGAAGATAATTTATTAAAAAATGCTCCCCATACTGCCGAAAGCCTGCTAGCAAGCGATTGGCAACATTCTTACACCCGCGAACAAGCCGCATATCCTGCCCCGTGGACGCGAGAACACAAGTTCTGGGTTGCCGTTGGACGAATTGATAGTGCCTTTGGCGATCGCAATTTCGTCTGTTCCTGCCAACCGATGGAGGCGTATTCTGGGGTGTAGGGTGTGGGGTGTGGGGTGTGGGGTGTAGTGAGTAGCTAGTGGCTAGAATTGCTCCCGATCTCTCCTCTGCACCTGAAGCTCCCTTGTCTCCCTTGTCTCCCTTGTCCTCCTTGTCCCTCCGTTATCATGCCTTCTACTACCAACTCATCCCCAGGCTTGTACACTTCCAGATTGCTGCGGCAGTTTCTAGAACGGCACGCCGAACAAGAGTATGTCAGTTTGGGGGAGTTAGTGGTAGAGTTGGGCGATCGCGCTTATGGTCCTTTACTAGTCATCTGCGCTTTACCAGAAGCATTACCCCTTCCTATGGCGGGTGTATCGGCGATTATCGCAATTCCCTTAATGCTGGTTTCGGCGCAATTAAGTTTGGGTTTTTCTCGTCCGCATCTACCAAAATGGCTGGCTAAACGGCGTTGGAAGCAAAAAAATTTAGCCAAGGTAGTAGAAAAAGGGCTGAATTACCTCGCAAAAGCTGAAAAAATCGTCCGTCCCCGTTGGGGTTTTATCACTTCGCGATTGGCACAAAGGTTGTTAGGATTATTTATTTTATTGATGGCGATAATTATTGCCTTGCCTATCCCGCTAGGAAATATGCTGCCCGCGATCGCGATTGTTGTCATTAGTCTAGGTATGAGTGAAGGTGATGGCTTACTCGTCATTGTGGGAGTCCTAGCAGCTAGCGTTATTCTGGCAGTTATGGTTAGTGCGATCGGTTTTGTTGCTAATAGTTTGAGAAGTTCTTTTCAACAACTCCGACAACAACTTAATTTTTAGTCAATTCAAAACTCACGCATTAATACCCCAATATTTTTAATAATCAAATAGAAGTTGGGGAGATTTTTTATCTTACTAATTGTAAGATTAAGCCAATAATTCCCCCAGCTAAAACTAACCAAGCAGAATTAATTTTGAAGCGAAAAACAGCGATCGCGCTAGCAATTGCTAAAATTACAGTCACGGTATCTATCAATGCCGTGCGTCCCAAAGTATATGAAACAACAGCCATCAAGCCCAAAGATGCAGCATTCACCCCATCTAAAAAACCCCCAACTAAAGTAGATTGACGTAGTTTTGGAACCCAGGGGTTGATAATACCGACTAGTACAAATGCAGGCAGAAAAATTCCGATTGTAGCCGCGATCGCCCCTGCATGACCAGCTAAAAGATAGCCGATGAAAGTAGCAGTGGTAAACACGGGACCAGGGGTAAATTGACCGATTGCGACTGCATCTAAAAGCTGTTGAGATGTTAGCCACTGATTGCGTTCTACCAAATCTCGTTGCAAAAATGCAAGTAAAACATAACCACTGCCATACAGCACCGAACCAATTTTGAGGAAAAATAGAAACACATTCACCCAGCCTACAGGTGGAGTAGGGGTTGTACTACCTGCTTGTGCTAGCGGAAAAGATAGCGGCAATAGCCAAGCCGCCGCATGACCCCGACTGCGCCACAGACTCTTTACCAACATCACACTCAGTCCCGCCAGTAACAGCAGCACGATTTCATCCCAGCCAAAAAAAAAGGCGACTATGACCGCTACTGCTACTATCCCCGTTGGTACGTCCTTAATTGCTTTTTGACCTAACTTCCACAATGCTTGTAAGACGATCGCGATGATAACGGGTTTGATACCGTAGAGCAATCCTTCAGCTTGGGGTAAAGTTTGGTATTGCTTGTAGGCGATCGCCAATACCCAGACGATCGACATGGCAGGTAAAATAAAGCAGCTTCCCGCGATAATCAAACCGCGCCATCCTGCCCGTTCGTAGCCGATGTGAATAGCTAGTTCTGTAGAATTGGGTCCGGGAATTAAGTTAGTTACGCCCAGCAAATCGAGTAGTTTCTCGCGACTCATCCACTGCCTGCGCTTTGCTACCTCATCATCCATCATGGCGATGTGCGCGGCGGGACCACCAAAGGCGATCGTACCTAACTTGAGAAATACTACTGCTAATTCTCGCAGTCTTTGCTTTTTTTGCTGCGAATTGAGGGCAGCATAGGGAATTTGCTGTTCTGCTGGTTGAATCCCTTCAGTTTCCTGAGACATTGGTTGTTGGTCATTTGTCATTTGTCATTTGTCATTTGTGCGCGATTAGTAGGTAAGTTCTTCACGCACTGCTCGCTACTGACTTTCCACTGATAACTGATAACTGATAACTGATAACTGATAGCTACAGTTTCGCCAACGCTTTACGAGCAATCCGAGTCACGTACAGAGTTACCGTTACCGTAGCAATAAAACCAATTATCCGAATTATCCATACGACAGTTGAATTGGTGGGGCGATCGCTACTGCTAATTGTGGCAAGGCTACCAGCTAGGGAGCCAAGATAAACATACATGATTGTCCCAGGCAACATTCCCACTGAGCCAAGGAAATAATCTTTGAGTGAAACTTGAGTGATACTAAAAGCGTAGTTTAACAGGCTAAAGGGAAATATTGGTGAAAGTCTGGTTAACAAAACAATTTTGAATCCCTCTTTGCCAACTGCCTCGTCAATGGCTTGGAATTTTTGATGACTAGCAATTTTTTTGGCTACCCAGCCCCGTGCTAAATAACGCCCAACTAAAAAAGCTGCGGTGGCTCCCAAAGTCGCACCGATAAATACGTAAATCGAACCGAAAATTGCTCCATAAACAACTCCTGCACCCAAGGTAAGAATTGTGCCTGGAATAAAAGCAACTGTGGCAATGACGTACAGTAAGATAAACGCGATCGCGCCTATAGTTCCGAGGTTTTCTATTCCCTGTAAAGTTTGCCGTAACAGTTCTGGCAAATGAAACCCCATCATGCCGAGACTTGAATTGCACCGCTACCACTCAACCCAAAAGCAGCATGAATTGCCTGGAGTGCGGCAACTCCTTGTTCTTGAGCGACGACACAACTAATTTTAATTTCGGAAGTCGCGATCATTTGAATATTAATTTGTTTTTGTGCCAAGGCAGCAAACATCTTTGCCGCGACTCCTGGTTGACCGACCATTCCCGCACCGACAACGCTGACCTTAGCGATCGCAGTATCTACCACGATTTGCCCCCAGCCATGCTCTGACGCTGCTTGTTCTAAAGCTTGCTTCGCAGCTGCCGCATCCATCTGCGCTACCGTACAAACAATATCTCGCTTTGGCACGCCGTTCGCAATCCGACAGCGTTGAGATTGAATAATCGTATCCACGCTAATATTCTCCCGCGCCAACAATCCGAATAATCTCGCCGCTAGCCCAGGGCGATCTGGTACTTGGAGAATTGCTAAACGGGCTTGGTTGATGTCTAGGGCTACACCTCTAACAGGGGGAGTAGGGAGCAGGGAGCAGGGAGCAGGGGAAGAATTTGGAGTTAATTGTGAATTGTGTTCGCGAAGTTTAGCGTCAGCGTCTATTGTGAATTGTGAATTGGTAGTTGCTCCCTCTGCTCCCTTTTCCACTACAACTCTCTCTTCTACGATCTCAAAAGCCTCTCGCAGGGCTGTGACAGCGCGATCGCCGTCGGTTGCATCAATGACGCAACTGACTTTGACTTCTGAGGTAGAAATCATTTGAATGTTAATTCCCGCCTCAGCCAGGGTCAAAAACATTTGCGCCGCTACCCCGGGACGACCGATCATGCCTGCCCCGTCGATACTGACTTTGGCAATGTGCGGCTGCACCATCACTTCTGCTTCCTCCGATTTCGGGTCGGGATGGGAGCGTAATACGGGTGCGATCGCGGCGGCGACTGCCTCCGTCTGCTTGAGTAACGAAGTCGTGACGGTAAAAGCAATGTCGTTGCTATTGCCTTCGTGGATCGACTGCACGATCAAATCTACGTCTAAGCCTTGACGGGCAATCTCGCTAAATAGCCGTGCCGCTATACCTGGGCGATCGGGGACGCGCAGCAAGGCGATTCTGGCTTGATCTGCGTCCAGTTCTACCCCATCAACCGGACGGGCAATTTCTAAATCTACCAGCGGACGGGGTTGAGGTTTGGGCGAAACTACCCAAGTGCCAGGATCGCTCGTCCAACTGGAACGCACGACCAGCGGTACGCCGTAATTACGAGCAATTTCTACCGCTCTCGGATGCAAGACCTTTGCCCCCAAGCTGGCGAGTTCTAGCATCTCGTTGCAAGTAATTTCTGTCATCAACTGCGCTTCTGGGACGAGACGGGGATCTGTGGTCAGAATGCCGGGAACATCTGTATAAATTTCGCAACAATCGGCACGAAGTGCTGCTGCTAGCGCCACGGCTGAGGTATCGGAGCCACCGCGCCCCAAGGTAGTAATTTCTAATTCTTCCGTGCTGGTAATTCCTTGAAATCCGGCAACAACAACGACTTTACCAATTTTCAGTTGCTTTTCAATCCGAGATGTTTGAATGTGTAAGATCCGCGCCCGCGTGTGTTCTGCTTCGGTGACAATACCCACTTGAGCGCCCGTGAGCGAAATTGCTGGCTGCCCTAATTCTTGTAATGCCATGCTCAACAGGGCGATCGTCACCTGTTCTCCCGTTGAGAGCAGCATATCCATTTCCCGCCGACTGGGATTAGCGGAAACTTCATGCGCTAGTTTGACCAGTGCATCGGTAGACTTACCCATCGCAGAAACGACAACCACCAAAGCGTTTCCTGCTTTCACTGTTTGGAGAACGCGATCTGCCACAGCTTGAATGCGTTCCACCGAACCAACCGAAGTACCACCGTATTTCTGGACAATCAGAGCCATAACTTTGAAAAGGGAGCAGAGATAAGGGAGCAGGGAGCAGGGGTAAGAGCAGCTCAGGAGCTGAGGGAGACAACAGAGCAATTCTGGTTCCACTAGTCACTAGCCACTAGTCACTTCCCCGACTTCCTGTTTGGTCAACAGATGACTATATAAGATTAGCGCGAGTCGGGGAGAGATTGGTAAGACTATCAGTAGGCGATCGCCTCGTTGCTACAACTGCTCGACCGATTGCAAAAAAATGGGGCAAACATCGCCGATTCCTTTGATTAACGGTAGGGTAACTGTAAAAGTCGTACCCATTCCCACCGTGCTTTCCAAGGTAATTTCACCGCTATGTGCCGCAACACATTTTTTCACAATTGCCAATCCTAAACCAGTCCCAGGAATCTTCTCGGCATTATTAGCGCGAAAAAAAGGCTGAAATAGCTGTGCTTGGTCTGCTTGAGGAATACCGATCCCTTGGTCTTGAAATCGAAAGATCGCAGTTTTTTCTTCAACGATCAGTTCAAACTGTACCTGACCGCCAGCAGGAGAATATTTAATTGCGTTGTTGAGTAAATTACTTAAAATGTGTTTTAACAAACTCTCATCCCAGACCGAACCATGCAAGCGATCGCCATGCTGGCAATGAAAAGTTAAGATCGAGTCTTTCGCGTTGGTGCTTAATTTTGCTTCCTCTACGAGTTTGTGGCAAAACAGCTCTAATTCCATTGGGATGAGCTTGCATTTGAGTTTGCCTGCTTCAGCTTGGCTCAAAAGCAGAAATTCATCTAATAGCCTAGCCATGTCGTTAATGGCAGAACGGATCAATTGAAAGTGAGCGAACTTTTTTTCTTGGCTTAATTTTTGGTCGTTATTTTGTAGCAATCCAGTTGCTAGTAGAATAGTCGTTAGGGGACTGCGAAAATCGTGCGAGAGGATGGAAGCGAAATCAGATTTAAACTGATTCATTTCTTTGGCTTTGACGAGTTCGGCAGTGCGTTCCTGCACGCTCACTTCTAAGGCTTGATTAACTGTTTTTAACGCTTCAGCTACCTGCTTGCGTTCGATCGCATAGCATAAAGAACGTATCAGCACGCCTGAATTTACCTGTCGCTTAACGAGATAATCCTGCGCTCCCTGGCGGACTGCTTCTAGAGCCAGATCGTCATCATTCGTATTTGTCAGCACGACGATGGGAAGGCTGGGAACGGCTTTGAGTAATGGTATGAGCGATCCTAACCCAGCGCTATCCGGTAGAGTTAAGTCTAACAAAACAACATCAAAGCAATTCTCTTGCAATCGGTCGAGCGCTTCCTGCAATCGCTGGGCGTGTACCAGTTCAAACTGCTTGACTGGAGACTCCTTCAGCAGCTCTCGCATGAGTCTGGCTTCTGCCAAGTTGTCTTCAATCAACAGAACTTTTACCGGAGTCATTGTGTCGTAGGGGCGGGTTTTTCAAAGGTTCCTGTGACAAAACAAAGATTTCTGCGGTTAAACCCGCCCGTACAGTTGTACGGGCGGGTTTTTTGAATAAGCTCGTGAAATAGCAAAGAATTCTGGAGTTAAACCCGCCCGTACAGGAGTTAGAAGTCATACCTTTAATGATCGGGATATGAATATTAGTTCGCAGGCAAAGTTACGGTAGAAAGCCAAAACTCTTCAATTCCTTTGACAATTTGAAACAATTGGCTGAGGTTGCGGGACTTGGTAATGTAGCAGTTGACGTGTAAATCGTAGCTGTGACAAATATCTTCCTCATTTTTAGAGGTCGTTAAGATCACGACAGGGATGCGCCGCAGTTGAGGATCGGCTTTAATTTCTGCCAAGACTTCCCGACCGTCTTTTTTAGGCAAGTTGAGATCGAGCAGAATTAAATCTGGGTGGGGTGCGTCGGTATACTCCCCTTCTTGACGCAAAAATGCGATCGCATCCATCCCGTTTCGTACAGATAAAACTTGGTTGGGGATGGTACTGCGTTTGAGTGCTTCTTCCACCAAGCGGACATCAGCTTTATTGTCCTCTACTAGGAAAATGGTTTTGAGTTTTTCTGCCGTGCCTGTACTCATATTTCTTACCTCCGGCGGGAATTGTAAAGTAGAATGTTGCACCTTGACCTAATTCTGAAGCCACCCAGATATCGCCTCGATGGCATTCAACGACTTTTTTGCAAATTGCCAAACCCATTCCCGTACCGGAATATTCATCTCTGGTATGTAAGCGTTGGAAAATGACAAAAATGCGATCGCTAAACTGGGGATCGATACCAATCCCGTTATCTTTAACTGAAAATAACCAGGCATCTTCTAATGGTGAGACACCAATATGAATCATAGGTGGCTTGTCGCTACGAAACTTGATCGCATTCCCAATCAGATTTTGAAATAGCTGAAGCATCTGCGTGCTATCTGCTAATACTGTTGGTAGTGGATCGTAAGAAATTGTAGCTCCCGTTTCTGAAATTCGTCCCTGTAAGCCACTGAGAGCGCGTTTTAAGGCTACCTCCAAATCTACGGGTTGAAATTCGACATTCTGTCGATCTACCTTGGAATAAGCTAGTACGTCGTCTATGAGCGTCTGCATGAGGCTGACTCCCGATACCGCATAGCTAATAAATTCTTTAGCATCTTCATCGAGCTGTTCTTGATAGCGCATCTCTAACAACTGGACGTAATTCGCAACTTGATTTAATGGTTCTTGTAAGTCGTGGGAAGCGACGTAGGCAAACTTTTTCAGTTCGGCATTAGAACGTTCTAAATCGTAGGCGATTTGTGATAGTTCTTCTGCTTGTCTTAAAACTACCTCAATTGTGGCTTTACGCAGATCGATCGCGACTTTGATTTCTACTTTTTTCCACGGCAAAGATTTACCCTGTACAGTTTCTTGCCACAATTGAAAGGATTTGCGCGGAGACAAATATACGCTGTCATTTTCCTGACCGAATTCAAATGCCTCGTGCGGATTACCACCCCAATTGACTGTTTGTATGACTTCAGGACGAAACCATAAAATATAGCTTTTATCGGCAATAGGAATTGCTAACAAACCGCTAGCAACATGTTTGTAAATTTCTGCTTCTGGAAATACTAGTGGTAGGGTATCCGTGTAGAAAACTTCCTCATCTCGAAATTGATGTTTTAACCACTGTACGATTACATTTAAGTTTTCCGGCTTTGGAACTTGCCCAATTGTCGTCCATTCGTTATTAAAACAGATGGCTGCTCCTTGAGCATCAACTAATTCTAATAAGTTCGGTTCTTGTTTAACTAAACCATCAATCCAACTTTCGGCTTGCGACATATATTCGATTAGTTGCGATCGCACATATGTGATGTGAAGGTTGTAGTCGTAATCGTCTGTTTCTTCTATTGCCGAAATTTCTGCAAAAATCATCCGTCCGAGAAACTCGCAAGCTTTACGTAGCTCGTAAGATACATATTTAGGCGATCGATGGTGACAAGCAATTAACCCCCAAAGTTTGTCTTCTTTAATTAAAGAAATTGTTAAAGAAGCACCCACTTCCATATTATGTAGGTACTTAAGATGACAGGAAGATGCACTTCTTAACGTTGAATGAGTTAAATCTAGCGGACGTAAATTTGTCGGGTTAATTAAAGGAAAAAGTTCTACTGGTTTAGCATGAGCGTTGGGAATTATTCTAATCCAATTGGAACAAAACAGTTTTCTGGCAGGTTTAGGAATATCCGACTCGGGAAAGTGCAATCCTAAGTAAGCTTCCATATCATCTAATTTTTCTTCGGCAATGACAATACCGTGTCCGTCATTGTCAAATTTATAGAGCATCACGCGGTCAAATCCCGTGACTTTACGTACTTCTTGAACGATAACTTGACCAAAATCTTGTAATTTTGTTGTTGTTGCTAATCGATTAATTGAGGCTCTAGCTAGGTGATAAAAACTTAAAAAAGGAATGTTTTCTTGAGTTAGAGCTGGCTCTAATTCTAAGATCAGTAATCTATCTCGATTGCGATGAAATATACCGTCAAATACTACGTAATCGTCTCCTTTGACTCTCAACCAAATTTTTACAGGGTTGAGCAGATCGAAATTTTCTTCTGCTAGTCCTAGTTTGATTCTTTCTATTTGATAAGAGTCGAGAAGATCTTCTAGATTCTGCAAAACCAATTCTTCAGGTGAAATTCCAAAAACAGAAAATGCATTAGTACTGACTTGTAAGATTTTGAGGTTTGGCTCTTCTAAAACTACAATGACTCCATGTGGTTGAATTTGGTTAATTAGTTGAACTGGTTCTTCATCCCAAAGGGAAAATTCAACATCTGTTAATTGTAAGTTTTCTGACACAAAGAGCCTCCCCTGAAAGTCAAAAGTTAAAAGCTAAAAGTCAAAATACTGGATATATTGCGCAAGTTTTTGTTGAGTTTAAGCACAATATTCGGATTCAAAACGAAATAAAATATTTCACAATGCAGTTTTTCTAGTAGTATAAATTGTGGCACTACTAGCTCTATCCGTAATATCTATTAGTAAATCTATATAGGTAAACTTATTGAAAGCTGTTGCTTTTCTCTATTTCCTCAAATGTTACTTGCGCCAACAGCTTAACATAGCGTTTTTTGCGATCGAGGTAAATGTTAAGAAAAAGTAGTAGTTTTTGAATTCAGCGGCTAATTATGATGAAAAATAGCTGCATTTTTGCAATACAAAAGCTAGCTAGGTAATTGGTAAATGGTAATTGGTAATGGGTTTACAGATTGAAAAGCGCGATTATTATTAGTTGCTAACCCTTCGCTGCGAATTATTTAAAAAATATTAAAAATGGAAGAATTTAGAAATAGTTCGTGCTATTTGCTAGCAAGCTAAAAATCAAGCAAGCTTGACTAATTTATCGCCATAATCTGTCGTTACTCTGAGCGATCGCGATTTTATAGTAGGGTGGGCAATGCCCGCATATACTCAATTGGCTTTTATCTACAACAAATTAGTTAAGCTAACACGCAAATTATTAAAAATAGCTGCAATATCGCCAATTCAGCCAATAAGAGTAAATACTTAGTCTCATCAAGAATTGCGAAGCGCGAGCGTAGTTATCGTCCCCTCACCAGCCATCTCATCCTACTGTTCCTCAAAGTAATAGAATGAAGATCTAGAATTGCAATTGCAATGTAGTTGCATTGAGTACAGATTCCGTAACAATTTCTACAGAATTGGTGACATAAAAATCTGTATTCATGAAGAGTTTGTCATCTTGACCCAATAGAAAGCTTTCTATGAGTTCTTCGATCCGCTTCTTAATGTGCGCCCCCGACCACTATGATGTGGACTACGTGATTAACCCCTGGATGGAGGGTAACATTCACAAGTCCTCCCGCGATCGCGCCGTCGAACAGTGGCAAAAGTTGTTCCATGTCCTGAAGGAACAAGCCGTTGTCGATTTGGTGCAACCGCAACCAGGCGTACCAGACATGGTATTTACTGCGAATGCAGGCTTGGTTTTGGGGGATACAGTTGTCCTCAGCCGTTTCTTCCACAAGGAGCGCCAGGGAGAAGAACCATTCTTCAAGCAGTGGTTTGAGTCCAAAGGTTACACGGTACACGAACTGCCAAAAGACTTACCATTTGAAGGTGCTGGAGATGCACTGCTGGATCGGGAAGGACGCTGGTTATGGGCTGGGTATGGCTTCCGTTCCGAACTCGATTCTCACCCTTATCTCGCCAAATGGCTTGATATTGAAGTGTTATCCTTGCGCTTGATGGACGAGCGCTTCTATCACCTCGATACCTGTTTTTGTCCCTTGAGTGGCGGTTATCTACTCTACTATCCTCCAGCTTTTGATTCCTATTCCAACCGTCTGATTGAAATGCGGGTTCCAGCTGAAAAGCGGATCGCCATTAAAGAAGCCGATGCGGTGAACTTCGCTTGCAACGCCGTCAACATCGATTCGGTAGTGGTGATGAATAAAGCGAGCGATGACTTGAAAGCTCGCTTGACTAAACTCGGATTTCGCGTCATTGAAACCCCGCTGACAGAATTTCTGAAAGCTGGAGGAGCCGCCAAATGTTTGACGTTGCGGGTGACAGAACCAGTACGGGAAGAAGTCCACGCCAGCACGCCTGTGGAAAGTCGTGCTGTCCGTATGGAAGGACATTTACTCGATTCTGGTTTAATCAACCGCGCTTTAGATGCGATCGTTGAAAATGGCGGTAGCTTCCAAGTGCTGAATTTTAGCTTGGGAGAACAGCGACAAAGCACTTCTTCTGCCGAAGTGAAGGTGACAGCTCCTTCGCGCGATGTCATGGAAGAGATTATATCTCAGCTGATCGATTTGGGTGCTGTGCCGCGTCCGCAAGAAGTTTGCGACGTGAATATGGAACCCGTACATCAAGCGGGTGTAGCTCCCGATGATTTTTACGTCACGACGATTTATCCGACAGAAGTGCGGGTAAATTGCGAGTGGGTGAAGGTACAAAATCAGCGGATGGATGGCGCGATCGCAGTTACATTTAATTCTGGTAGTCCCGTGGCTCGTTGCAAGTTATTGCGGGATTTGGAAGTTGGCGAACACGTCATCGTCGGGATTGAAGGTATCCGTACCATTCGCAAGACGGAATCGCGGGAACAGCGCAACAAGCAGGAATTTAGCTTTATGTCTGCTGGAGTCTCCAGCGAACGCCGTGTCGAACTGGTAGTAGAACAAGTAGCTTGGGAACTGCGACAAGTGCGCGACCAAGGTGGTAAGGTAGTGGTCACGGCTGGACCCGTGGTGATTCATACAGGTGGCGGGGAACACCTATCGCAGTTAATTCGCCAAGGCTACGTGCAAGCTTTGTTGGGTGGAAATGCGATCGCCGTCCACGATATCGAACAAAATATGATGGGGACTTCTCTCGGTGTGGATATGAAGCGGGGAGTCGCCGTACAGGGAGGACATCGCCACCACTTGAAGGTTATCAATACGATCCGGCGTTATGGCAGTATTGCCAAGGCTGTCGAGCAAGGTGTATTGCAAAGCGGAGTCATGTACGAATGCGTGCGTAACAACGTCCCCTTCTGCTTAGCAGGCTCGATTCGGGATGACGGTCCTTTACCCGACACCGAGATGGATTTAATTAAAGCTCAAACCGAATACGCTCGGTTATTGCAGGGAGCAGATATGATTTTAATGCTCTCCTCAATGCTGCATTCGATAGGCGTAGGTAATATGACGGCTGCTGGGGTAAAAATGGTCTGCGTCGATATTAACCCTGCCGTAGTCACAAAACTGAGCGATCGCGGTTCGGTTGAATCTGTCGGTGTGGTGACAGACGTAGGATTATTCCTGAGTTTGTTAGTACAGCAGTTGGATAAGTTGACCAGTCCTTATCATTTGGTGCAAGTCTAAATAAACAGTGACCAGTGACCAGTGACCAGATAATGGTAGGGAGCGTTATGTAACGCTCCCTACTACAAAGAATTTTTGTCTGTTGGGTAGCACAGCCGTGCTACCTATTTTTGTGAAAATCCGCAATGGTACGGTATGCACTCACGCCTAAGTTTACATATTTTAATAATAGGAATGATATTTACGCTCGGGCGATCGCTATCTGTAACTTATCCTCTGCTGGGCAAATATATAAAAGAAAAGATTATGCAACCTACGATTTCATCTTCCAACCGCAATCCTCAAAACAGTCTATTTCTCTCTCCTGGTGAATTCTGTACTTGTCATATTTGCGTCCCTGATTCAAATGAACGAATGGCTGCAATTATGTTTAACAAGCAATACTATAGTTTTTTCAAGTCAGTTAAAGAGCGAGAAAAAGCCTTAAGCGTGGTTGCTAAACTTCAGGAAAAAGACAACAATGCTTTAATTGTTAAAACTCCTAAAGGATATACTATTTGGGTTTTAGAACCTACAGCCTATTTAAGTAGGTCGAAACAATAAGTAGGGGCGCACAGATGTGCGCCCTCACAGTGTCACAATTACGGTAAGAAGAACATGGCATAGGCAAAGAACCGAACATCTCCCTACGACTACCTTTGATAGCCTGATATTGGGTTGAGAAAAGTCAACCCCCGACAAATAAACAGCTGTTGAGTCGGAAATTCAGTTAATCGCGATCGCGTTTGTAGTGACACACGTTAGCTAGAGATACAGCAAAGTTCGGAGGTAATTATGGCACTAGTACGTTGGGAACCATTCCGCGAATTTGAAATGGAACCATTCCGCGAATTTGGCAGCTTACAAAGAGAGATGAACCGTTTGTTTGATAGTCTGTCACCTCGGACTGGTGGTAATGGTGGAATGGCGTTCGTACCCGCAGCAGAATTGCAAGAAACACCAGAAGCAATTCACTTGAAGCTCGAAATCCCTGGGATGGAAGCTAAAGATTTAGACGTACAAGTAACGGCTGAAGCTGTTGCAATTAGCGGCGAACGTAAATCTGAAACCAAGACAGAAGAAAAAGGCGTAACTCGTTCCGAATTTCGTTATGGTTCGTTCCGTCGCGTCATTCCACTCCCATCTAGAATTCAGCATGAAAACGTCCAAGCTAACTACCAAAATGGTGTTCTAACTCTCACATTACCGAAAGCAGAAGAAGAAAAAAATAAAGTCGTGAAAGTTAATATCGGATAACTTCTCAGTCAGGTAGGTGAATTCCTACCTGACTATTTACTGTTCGTAATACGAAGAGATTGAGCGAATAGAATTCGCAACTACACAGACAAAATCCGCAAGGCAAGGGTTTGAAAGCTTTGGTTTTTCTTGAGTCTGCCGTTGACTCGAATCGCGATCGCACCTAGCCTCTAAATTAGCAAAATTAATATTTTCCTCTGTCGTCTGCTACTAGTTGCTTCAATATTCCTGGTACGGTGGATTGTAAGGCGTGGCGGAGCGCTTCTAGTTGCTCTAAATCCACTTCGTTTGTCCATTCATCCATGAAAAACTTTTTGACTTCAATCGAGAGGACACAAGCAGAATCGGGAAACTTTTGATGTACCCATCTGGGAAAATATCCGCCGTGAAATTTGACATTTTCTCTTACGTCGAGTTGTCTGCCCAAATAGTCAAAGTTGCGGAGATCCGAGAGAAAACTTTCGATCGCAGAATGCCAGCGATCGCGATCCAGCGTGGCAGTACCTAAATTGATTTCTGGATTATATCTCGGCTCGGCAGGTTCAGCCTCTCGTCCCAAACGGCAATGATTGTAAGTATGCAGTTCAAATACAACAAAACGTCCGTGACGGCGTTCTAAATCTCTAAAAATTCGTTCTAAATTAGCATAAAAAGTATCGTATTCAGCTAAGGAACGGGCAATAATTTCAGCTGATGGCATGGATTGCCAAACTTCCAAACCCCATGCATCTCTAGGGTGAATATAAACTGCTTTTTCTCTAGGGCGGTTGAGATCTAATTCAAACCGCGATCGCTTCACTACAATTTGCGTATCTGCGATCGTCGTCCAAGCCGCCGTAAATGGGTCTTCTTCTCGCCAGCGATCGGCTTCACTGATGACCATTAAATCTGCAACTTCTTGCCTGACATCATGACCGTCATGTAAGGCTACAGCCGCGATCGCACCATTTCCAACTCGCTCTAATACCCAGCTTGGGTTCATCAGTTATCAGTTATCAGCAAAAAGAAAGTAGGTGGCAGCTTAAAAAGTGATATATGACTTACTTTCAGTAAATTGTTTTATCTTCATTTAAATACTCACTTTTGTGTATATTTTCTCTTATACAGTGTACTATAAACTGTAATAATTAATACTTTTTTTCAGCCATCGGCTATTTTTGACTTTTGACTTTTAACTTTTGACTTACTTTCGTCCCAATTCTCCTTTTGTCCTAATCTGCAAACATGAGCAAGGTTACACGCGGTACGATCGCGGCTGGAGATGCAAGAACCGCCGCAGCAGGAATTGAAATGTTTCGCCTCGGTGGTAATGCTTTTGATGCCGCCGCCGCTGCTGTTTTAGCTTCATTTGTCACCGAATCATCTCTGACTTCTGCTGCTGGTGGAGGTTTTCTTTTAGCTCATACCCAAGCAAATCAAAATATTTTATTTGATTTTTTTTCCCAAACTCCTATTCATAAAAGACCTCAACAAGAAATTAATTTTTACCCCATAGATGTGAATTTTGGCGATGCCGTGCAAGAATTTCATATTGGACTGGGCGCGATCGCCACACCAGGAAATATTGGAGGGATTTTTCACGTTCAACAAAAGTTAGGAAAATTACCTTTTCATGTCGTTACTGAACCAGCAATTCACTATGCTAAGTATGGTATAGAGGTGAATGAATTTCAAACTTACTGCTGGCAAATTTTACAACCAATTTTGACAGCTACCAAAGCAGCACGGCAAATTTACGCACCAAAAGGAGTGTTGCTGGAGGTAGGGGATAAATTATTCATGCCTGATTTTGCTGCAACTTTAAATTATCTTGCTGAACGAGGAGTGCAAGAGTTTTATCGAGGAGATATTGCACGGCAATTAGTTGAAGATTGTCGAACCAATGGCGGTTACTTAACTGATGCAGATCTAGCACAATATCAAGTTATTGAAAGAGAACCACTAACAATTAACTATCGAGGGAATACACTATTAACAAATCCCCCTCCTAGTTCGGGAGGAATTCTAATCGCTTTTGCCTTAGAATTGCTATCACAATTCACTCTCAATAAAATTGGTTTTGGCACACCACTCCACTTACAAATTCTGACAGCAATTATGCGATTAACCGATCGCGCCAGAAAAGAAAAGTACGATATCAATCTTTATCAAAATGATATAACGAAAACATTTTTAGCTGCTGCTCAAATTACCGAATATGCATTGCAGTTAAATTCAGTAGTGAATAAGTGGGGTAGTACCACCCATCTTAGCGTTGTTGACGATGAAGGTAATGCCGCAAGTGTCACGACTTCTAATGGAGAGGGTTGTGGTTACATTATCCCAGGTACGGGCATTATGCTAAATAACATGCTAGGAGAGGACGATTTAAACCCACACGGCTTTCATCAATGGCGAGAAAATGTACGAATTTCTTCGATGATGTCGCCCACAATTGTATTAAAAGATAATCGTCCCGAAATCGTTTTAGGGTCTGGTGGTTCTAAGCGAATCAGAACGGCGATTTTACAAGTTATTTCCAATATTATCGATTTTCAAATGCCCGTAGATCTAGCTGTGAATAGTTCTCGCCTACATTGGGAAGATAATGTCTTGAATCTAGAACCAGGATGGAATCAAGAGGCGATCGCTAACCTCATTTCTACTGACGAGAAATCTCTGTTATGGAATAAGCAGAATATGTTTTTTGGCGGCGTGCATACAGTCATGGAAGATGAGTCGGGAATCATTTCAGGTGCGGGAGATAAACGGCGCAATGGTGCGATCGCTTCAATCTAAAGCCCCCCTTTTTAAGGGGGGTTGGGGGGATCTATTGCCCTCCTTTTTAAGGGGGTTGCGGGGATCTAACCTACCAATGTTTCCTCTTTGATTTTTGCCCCAAAATGTTCGACCAATAAGTCCCGCACTACTGATTTTAAATCTTCACAGGCAACCCGTTTCATCACCTCTTTACCTAAGTGGGCATCTTTACCAACCTTACCACCCATCCATATATCTACTGCCTCCACCGTGCGATCGTCTTTGCGCGTTTTCGTGCCGATAAAACCAATATCTGCAACTTGAGGTTGACCGCAGGAATTAGGGCATCCCGTCCAATGAATTCGCACTGGTTGAGTTAAAATTAACTCTTGTTCGAGTTCTTTAACTATTGCCAAAGCGCGGTTTTTAGTTTCGATAATTGCAAAACCGCAAAATTCATTTCCAGTACAAGAAACCAAACCTCGATTTAAAGTTCCTGGTTCAATTGTAAAACGCTCTTTTAGCAAAGGCTCGGCTAAAAACGCACTCAAGCGCGTGTCGGGAATATGGGGAATAATTAAATTTTGCTCGACGGTAAGGCGAATTTCCCCATTGCCATAGACTTCTGCCATTCGTGCCAGTTCAAACATTTCATTTGCATATAAGCGACCGACGGGAACGTGCAATCCGACATAATTTAATCCTGTTTGTTTTTGCGAATAAACTCCAATATGGTCGCGTTTTTCCCAATCAATTTCATCTTTTTCTGCGGCTGTGGCTAGTGGTTTACCAAACCGTTGTTCTACCTCAGTGCGAAACTTTTCTATCCCCCATTGGTTAATTAGATGCATCATGCGGCACTTTTGGCGGTTTTCCCTCGGTCCATTTTCGCGATAGACCATCATCATCGCCAGGGTTAAAGCAACGACATCTTCGGGAGGAATCCAAGCATCAAGGGGAATCGCCGTGACGTATTGATTGGGGGCAAAATAACCGCCGACAATGACGTTAAACCCTAGCGTCCCGTTTTTATATGCTGGAAGCAAGCCGAGGTCATTGATTTCGGCGTGAACGGAGTTATCGCGACCACCAGCCACAGCTATGTTAAATTTTCGGGGTAAATCGCTTAGTTCGAGATTACCTTCACCGTTGTTGGTAATGGCATCTTGGAGAATGCGGCACAATCCTCGCGTGTCGATAAGTTCGTTGGCATCAATTCCAGCTACAGGGGAACCCGTAATGTTCCGCACGTTGTCCATCCCTGACTGGACGGAGGTTAGACCAGCTTGTGCCAGTATCTTGATAATATCAGCAATATCTTCGATGCGGATGCCACGCAGTTGTAAGTTTTGGCGCGTGGTAATGTCTGCGTTACCTTGGTCTTGAAATCCCGCACCTTGGCAGTAGCGCTGTACGATTTCTGCTAGTACTCGCATTTGAGTGCTAGTTAAGATGCCGTTGGGTATCCGCATTCGCATCATAAACTTACCAGGAGTCACTGGACGATGGAAAAAACCCAACCACTTAAGTCCGAAATCTCGCTCGAACTCGTCCATTGCTTCCCAGCCAATTTGGGCGAAGTGTTCTAATTCTTGTTTGAGTAATAGAGGGTGTTTTTTAGCTTTGGCTTGTTCGACTTTATTTAATTTCTGTTTTTTAACTGCTTGTGTCATCGATCTAGCCTACGAGAGTTCTTTTACAGCAAGTGCGATCGCATTTCCGCGTCAGATCGGGTTGTTCGGTAAAATCCTTTTGTTGCTAGATTATTCGGCTTCGGTAAAAGGGTTCGTAGGCTTTGTTACCGTTACTCTAATTTTGTTCGGGCTATCTGTCTTCAGAATTAGTGCATCTATCTCTAGTATTAATTTGAATCTACAGTTGGTAGACAAAATTGATGGCGAATGCATTTAGATTGGTACGGAGACCACGGGTAAAATGACAGTAAATGTGGTTCCTACATCGACTTCACTCTCCACATAAATCTCGCCGCCGCAGGCTTCAATACACTTTTTAGCGATCGCCAGTCCTAA
>NZ_JBOFLP010000118.1:0-26487 GCF_051657925.1 Chroococcidiopsis sp. | reverse complement strand
CACAGGCTGAGGAAGATGAGGATACAGCAGCTAGTAACTAAGACTAGTTAACAGTTATCAGTTAACAGTTATCAGTTAACAGTTATCAGTTATCAGCCACAACCAAGCTTTCTGTAAAGAACAAAGACCCTGGTTCTTATTCACAATCTCGGTTGCTGACACAGTGTAAAAATGTTGCATGGTAAAAATGTTGCATGTAACGTCTTTACACTGGTCACTGGTCACTGTTAACCAAAGCTAGTCATGCTTTTGACTAAAAAGCCAATAAAAATCCCGATTAGCAAAGCCCATACTTGCCCTGTTTGGATAAAGTGATCGAAAGCTTTCTGCCATTGACCTAGCAGATCTGGATCTTTGATACTTTGAGCTAGCGTACTATGCCAAGGTAAGTGCCAAAGTATTTGAGACATAGAACTCAAAACTTGAGTGTAGTGGGAAAACCAAGTAGTGAGTGGAAGGACTGAACCAACAACCATAACGAGTCAATCTCCTAGCTGAGTAGCCTTCTAAAGGCAGCATAAGTTCATGACTGTCGTAACACATAGAATTGGTAGTGACCAGTGTTCAGTTATTAGGGAGCAGGGAGCAGGGAGCAGAGGGGCAGAGGGGCAGAGGAGCAGAGGAGCAGAGGAGCAGAGGGGCAGAGGAGCAGAGGAGCAGGGGAGCAAATACCAATTACCAACTACCAACTACTAGTTGATTCGCATGACTACTAGTGTCATATCGTCTTTATTTTGGTTAGTTGCGCCACTGATGAATTTGTGAACTTGAGCGAAAAGATATTCGAGAATTGCTTGGGGGTCTTGACAGTGGCGACAAGCAAATTTAAATTCGCGTTCTAGCCTTTCTTCGTCAAAGCGATCGCCTCTTTGATTAGCAGCATCAGTAAACCCGTCTGTATAGTAAATAATTGTGTCTCCTGGTTCCAACTGAACTTGAGCATCTTCGTAATTGCTATGAGCTTCAAGCCCGATCAACATGCCCTCTAAAGTATCTAAGCGCTTCACTGTTTTTGTAGCTGCTTGCCATAGTAAGGGCGGATGATGGGCTGCATTGCTGTAAGTCAGCCTGCGCGTCTGTGGGTTGTATTCTGAATAGAATAAAGTGACAAAACGATGAGAATTTTCTAAATCGGTATACATGACCCGATTCAAATGCTGCAAAATTCGAGCTGGAGAATGTTCGTTTAATGCCTCAGCGCGCAACATTCCCCGCGTCATAGTCATGATGAGTCCGGCTGGAACCCCTTTGCCCATTACATCACCAATTACTAAGCCCCAGCAACTATCAGGGTTGCTACTTTTGCCGTCTGCTTGACTCAAGTCGCGCTCGATCGGGATGAAGTCGTAGTAATCTCCGCCAACGCGGTTTGCTGGCTGACATCTCGCCGCTAGAGATACCCCAGGGACGTTAGGACATTGGCGAGGTAAAAGTCGTAATTGAATTTCTGCTCCAATTTCTAACTCGCGGTCTAGACGCTCTTTTTTGCGTAGTTCTACTTTTAGTTCGTCATTTTCAATTGCTACTGCTGTTTGGTCGGCAACAAGTCGGACTAACTTCTGTCTGGTTTCCGTCCAAGTATATTCGGGATCGCTGCTAAAGACGTATAATCTTCCTCGTTCTGCCTGCTTGACCAAAATTGTCGTACCAAATAACTGTATTTGCGATCCTAAGTGATGGCTGACTTGAGCATCTAAAGTTGCCGTAGCAGGAACGATTTGGGCTGTTGTAAGTGCAGTGGTGACGGCACTCGTGGCTGTTTCTAAAGCTTTACGGATTTGTTTGCGTTGGTGAATATCTTGGCAATGTAGCTTTTCCAAGCTCACCTGACCGTTAGATTTGTAGAGGAACAATACCCCACCGTCAGCATCCGTTACCCGTGTTGCTATTAACGGAATGAGTTCGAGAAACTGATTCAAATTATTGAAGCTCCTGAGGGCAAATCCCAAGGAACTTAGCAAATCTTGTACCTTATTCTGTTCCCGATACAGGCGCGCCACTAGTTCTTTGAGCGCTACAACTGGGTTAACATCAGTAGCGGCGCTGCTAGTTCGATCGGTGGGTTGGAAGGGCGGTTGAGGCACAGACACGGGTTTAGTTTTATTATGTTAGAGAGTAGTCGTGAGCCATCAAGTTAGGCAGTAAGAGTCATAGAACCAATAGCCGTGAGCCATCAAGTTAGGCAGTAAGAGTCATAGAACCAATAGCTAAGTAGTTTAGCAATGTCTTTTGAAGGATATACCTACAGGTACACTAAAAAAAGTGTGTTTTACCCCCTTTTGCTCCTGTTAGTATAGATTCTTTGACAACAAAGTTGCCGAAAAAATTTTAATTTTAATTTTGGATTTTACTAAAACTAAGTTAGTTGCTGCATTTTATTGACTTTTACGCATAGGCAAGATCGATCGGTTAAGTTGAGATATCTTAACTTAAAATTCAATACAATTGCTGTCGAAGTATTACTGAATTTAGAGGGAGCAGGGAATAGGGAGCAGGGAGTAGGGAATGAACAGGTGAATTCTTCCTTGTCTTCCTTGTTCCCCTTGTCTTCCTTGTCCCTTATTTTTCTCTTTCTTCCCCTAGCCCCTAGTTACGTTCCGATCAGTGCTTCTACAAATTCGTAGCTAGAAAAAGGACGCAGATCTTCGATGCCTTCTCCAGCGCCGATGAAGCGAATTGGGAGATTGAGTTGCTGCACGACTGCTAGAGCCACGCCACCCTTAGCCGTACCATCGAGTTTAGTTAAGACGACACCACTGAGTTGAGCGGCTTGAGCAAACACTTCTGCCTGTCGCAAGCCGTTTTGTCCGAGGGTAGCGTCGAGGACGAGTAAAGATTCTACACGGGCATCGGAGGCTTTTTTATCGACGATGCGGCGAATTTTACTCAGTTCGTCCATCAAGTTTTTCTTGTTTTGCAATCTTCCAGCAGTATCGACGAGTAGTAATTCCGTGTTGCGTGCTTGTGCGGCAGCGATCGCATCAAATACCACTGCGGCTGGATCGGTATTTTTGCCAGGGTTGGCAATCACTTCGACATTGCTCCTTGCGCCCCATATCTTCACTTGTTCCACGGCAGCGGCGCGGAAGGTATCTGCTGCCCCAATTAAACAGTTGTAGCCGGATTTTTGAGCGATATGGGCGAGTTTACCGATAGTTGTGGTCTTACCTGCCCCATTGACTCCGGTAATTAACCAAATATTGAGTTTATCTTTTTCTGGAACAAAAACAGGGCTGCGGTTTTGCAGGGGGCGATCGAGCATATCTCGGAGAATCTTTTTCAGATAAGCGATCGCGGCGTCTGGGGGTAAGGCTGCTTGCTTGATCTGATTTTGCAAGGCTTCGATGATGTAATCCGTCGCTTCCACTCCAACATCCGCTTGCAGCAGCAGGGCTTCAATTTCTATCACCGCTGCTTGGTTCAGCGGTCCTTGACCGACAATGGATTTTAACTGGTTGACAATATTACGGCGCGTTTTGCCTAAACCCTGCCGCAGCTTTTTCAACCAAGTAATTTCTTCCACCGAAATATCTTCCGGTCGCCGTCCTTGCGCCGCCAGAACCTCCGCCGACCACAAAAACCCTTCATCAAAAGCAAGATCGGGGGCTAGGTCAGTATCGGCTGTAGGTGTAATAACTTCTGTTGCCGTCACTGGCTGTAATACTTCTGGTTCTGGTTCCTCGATCGCAGTTGCCTTTAGCCTCTCCAACCTTGCCTGACGCTCTGCTTCTGCTCTTGCCCAAAAAGGTACGCTCGCTGTTTCCTCTGGTGTTGTTTCCTCTGCCGCAGTTTCCTCTGGTGTTGTTTCCTCTGTTACAGCGCCTTCTGGTGCAGTTGCTTCTATTGGTGTTTCTGCTGTAGTAGTTTCCTCTGCGATCGCTGATGCTTCTGTTGTGGCTATTTCCTCAATCGCGATCGGTTCTGCTAGCGTGGCTGTTTCTGCCGTAACTGGTTCCTCTGTCTTGACAAGTTGCTCTACTTGTGCAGTTGAAGACTCTGCTTCAGGTTCCGCTAACTCGGCAGCCGCTTCTTCTACAACCTCAGCTCCTTCGGCTCCCTCAGCTTTCTTGTCTGGAGCTTGCTGCTGCCTTTCTTGAATACTTTTATAGGCTGCTTTAGCAAAGCTGAGATAATCTACTGCTGCATCTTGAGCCGGTTGTTCCTGGGATACGTCTGCTGGTTGCTCCGGTGCTGGAGTAGCAGGTTGCTCCTCTTGTGGAGTAGAAGATTCATCGTGTTTGCGGCGGAACCAGTTAAAAACCATTATCAGTTATCAGTTATCAGTGAGCAGGGAGCAGGGAGCAGGGAGCAGGGAGCAGGGAGCGTACGAGCAGTTACTGTTGACTCTTGACTTCCGACTTCCGACTTCCGACTTCTTTTTGTTTCAAGCGATCGGTGACGCGGCGCAAAACGCCGTTGATAAATTTGTATCCTTCGTCTCCACTGTACCGCTTTGCGAGTTCTACTGCTTCATCGATCGCGACTCTAACCCGATCTTGAAAACCTAAAAATTCAATTTCGGCTACTGCAATCCGCAGGATATCGCGATCGATCCGCGCCAGTCGATTCAATTGCCAGTCTACTAAAGCCTGTTCTAAAATTTCATCAATTTCAGCCCGGTTTTGATTGACTGTATTCACAAGTGTTAGCGCGTAACGGCGGATATCAAAATTTGGTTCTGCTGCCGTGGCTGATTGGATCGTCTCTGGTAGTTGCATGGCTGTAGCAAGGCGATTAATTGCACTTTGAGTCAATTGAATCCCATCCTGCAACATAGCTCTGGCTGTTTGGACATCGTTAGCACGGGTTTCGCTCGTCAAGAGGCGATCGTTTGCCCGCTGAACTTCTCCAGAAGCAGTCTCTAGAGCATCTTCTACTTCCGTTGTCAAAGTTCTGACGGCTGCAACTAACAAATTAGATAGTTGTTGCGCTTCCAATTTTTCTGAGGAATTAGGCAGTTGGCTCAAACTAAGCAGAGCCAATTCGCGAGCAATACTTCGTGCTTTCATTATTGGAAGGGTAATTGGTAGTTAGTAGTTGGTAGTTGGTAGTTGGTAGTTGCTCGGCGGTGACTGATAACTGACAACTGACAACTGTTCACTGATTAATCGCTTGTCCTTGGCGATCTAGCAAGAGTGGGGGTAAGGGCGCATTGGGGGAAACAATACCACCAGAAATAATGACTTTAAAGGCATCTTCAACGGACATAGATAGATCGATCGCTTCGTCTGCTGGAACAATGGCATACCATCCGGTGGTTGGGTTGGGGGTTGTGGGAATAAATACGCTCAGCATGGGGCGATTCATGTGAGATTGAATTTCATGACTCATAATCCCAGTGACAAAGGCGATCGCCCATACACCCCGCCGAGGATACTCTATTAGAATAACGCGGCGAAACTTCCCATTAGAATCTTTGAGCAGGGTTTCGAGCAATTGTTTTAAGGTTTTGTAGACTGCTCCAGCTAAGGGAATGGCTTGTAATAATTGTTCTCCGACATCGAGCAGCCAGC
This sequence comes from Chroococcidiopsis sp., assembly GCF_051657925.1. Lineage (NCBI taxonomy): Bacteria > Bacillati > Cyanobacteriota > Cyanophyceae > Chroococcidiopsidales > Chroococcidiopsidaceae > Chroococcidiopsis > Chroococcidiopsis sp. The sequence goes on along the minus strand of NZ_JBOFLP010000118.1, from coordinate 20,974 downwards.
GTCCGGCGATATTGCGTGCCATTAAGCCGATCGCTAAAATGCATAGCAGCGGTACTGTTAAACCTACCGCTAAGTTTATGAGATTCACCAGGAAGGGATTCATTTCATCTAACGGATTCAGTTGTTTGGGAATCCGCGTCAGAAATTCGATCGTCCAACTAGCAACGGCGATCGTCAGCCAGATTGTCGTAGCTAAGGGAATGACGACCAATAATCCTGCAATCAGGTCATTTTTTAAATCCTGTTTCAACCTTTCAAGCACAAGCTGCTGACTCTCCTTTGTCTGGCTGTTGACTTTAGCAAGCCTCTTTTCCTGTTTTTCCCTAATTGGGGAGAAGCAATTTTATAAATAGGCATATCTCTATGATATTTTGTTGACTCTGTAAATAAAGATTGCACGTGGTCATTCGTCATTGGTCATTCGTCATTGGTCATTCGTCATCGCTCTCTCCCTCAGCTCCTCTGCTCCTCTGCTCTCTTTTCCCTAACTCCTCACTCCTCGCTCCTACAAATACTTCTGTAACAAGCCGATCGCGATTTCTGGGGTTTCTAGATGCGGTAGGACACCAGCATGGGCGATCGCCTCAAATGCAATAATCGATCGCGGATTCAGCTTTGCTAAGCGTCTTCCTAAGCCTATTTTGGTAAATTGTGCTTGCTCTCCCCACAAAATCGCTGTGGGTACGGTTAGCTGCGGTACGTACAAAGCCAAGTCAAAATAGAGATTAGCCTTGAGAAAAGCAAGGGCAGCGTATTCGGCGTTGGGTTTTTGAGCAGAAGTGAGATAGGCTGCTACCATTTCTGGCGTGACTCGTTCTGGTTTGGCAAAGAGAAATTGTTGGAGAAAGTTACGCACAGAGACTTCGTTTTCTGCACCTATGGCATAAATTAAGCGATCGAGTAAGGGCGTACTAATTAACTGTAGCGGTAGTCTGCGTCCCGCACCTTCGCCGAAGTCGTCAAACCCAGAGGGACAGATGAGCAAGAGAGATTGAAATAATTCGGGACGCTGAACGGCAAGGCGAATGACTAATGCTGCTGTTAAAGAAGAGGCAACTACCTTGATGGGAGGATGGCAAGCTTGAATAAATTCAGCGATTGTAGTGAGATAGTCGGCAATTTGATATTCTCGCACGGGATGCGCTGATTCGCCCCAACCAATTAAGTCGGCTGCAAGAATCTGGTATTCGCTGGCAAATGCAGGGTAAACTTTAGACCATTCGTAAGCTGAAGCACCGCCACCAAAGCAGTGTAGAAAGACTAAGCGAGGTAATTCATGACTGGATGAGGATAGCCAAGGTGCGGCTACCTGGGTGTAGTAAGTCATCGATCCTAAAGAGGTGGCGATCGCCTGTTTTCCAAAACCAGGGGGCTGAAATTGATTCATGTCAGTTTGATTTTGAACGCGCTTGATTTCGGCATTTTGACTTTTGACTTTTGATTTTTGACTTTCTAGAGAGGGAAAATGCAAACTGTGAAGGTAGCAATTCTAGGCTGTGGGTATGTCGGTAAGGCGATCGCGCGTCACTGGCAGCAGGATGGTAAGTATCAGGTTACCGCAACCACGACAACTCAAGCACGGATGAGCGAGTTAGAACAATTAGCTCAGCAAGTTGTTATAGCTAAAGGAGACGATGTAGCTACTCTTTTGTCAGCTATCCAAGATCGAGATATTGTCATTGTGAGCATTGCACCCAAATCTTTTGAAGCCAATAGCTACGAATCTACTTACCTACAAACCACCAAGAATTTAATTCAAGTTTTGCCACAAACTGCTGTTAAACAAATTATTTATACGGGGAGTTATTCTGTTTTCGGCGATCGAAATGGGGCATGGGTAGACGAAGAATCACCTTTAACGCCAGCAAATCAGAACGGACAAGTTTTGGCAGAGACAGAAGAAGTATTGCTCTCAGCTGCGAGTGACAAATTGAAAGTCTGTATCTTACGCTTGGGAGGAATTTATGGTGAAGGGCGGGAATTGACAAAAATCTTCAGTCGTGCATTTGGTACGACTCGTCCAGGGAACGGGGAAACCTATACGAATTGGATTCACCTGGATGATATTGTTGGTGCGATCGCCTTTGCCGCAGAACGGCAATTAGAGGGAATTTACAATTTGGTAGGTGACGAACCCCCATTATCTCGCGATTTGTTGCAAAATTTGTGCGATCGCCATAACCTGCCTCAAGTGTTGTGGAATCCTGAGTTATCGGAAACTCGTCCTTACAATGCCAGGGTATCGAATCAAAAACTCAAAACCGCAGGATACAGTTTGATTCACCCAGAAGTATTGATTTAGGACTAGACATGGGTAAATTCTGCAAAGTTCAAGCTCTCAAAGGCTCCTGAATCGCCATATTCAATTGTAATCTGTTGCATATAATTTGAATTAACCAACCAAGTAGCAGCGAGCGCAATTTGTTTTCCTACCTCAACTTGCTTGGGACAACTTAAAGAAATCTCATCAGGAAAGAAGAACAATTCATTCCCTTCTATCTGCCAATTTAAATTAGCTGGAACCGCAGATGAAACTTTTAGATCGGGTGTCATTGTCACTGAAGTACCCGTCCAATTTTCACTCAAATTTCTTTCCGGTACTAAATCGAGATTGGTAGACCAATGTTGGCTGGGAAAGCCTGTGGAGTCTTCGCGAATACTCAATATTTTAGTTAAATTAGTACCATCAGTATAAGCAGCGATCGCGCTATGGCGTAGGTTTTTGTGAATAAAAAATAATTCTACTGCAAAAAAAGAGTCAGGTACTAGTTTCTCAGCATGAAAAGCACCAGCACCTTGAGGAAAAAAAATCGATCTAAGAAATGGCTTTTGTAACTGCCAAGTTTTTTCCTCTATTTTACCATCTGCATATATATATCGATTTGTATGTGTAATTTGAGTTTTTTCTGAGTTGGCGCGAAAACTTCTCAAACTTTGAAACGAATCTTGGACTTCTCCTTGAGCAGAATAACTCGTCCAAATTCCATGCCAATCATGTAAATGGCGATCGCAAAAGTTATTCCAGTTTTGTTCTTGAATGTCTATAGGCATAATTCAACTCTTATCTCTGTCTAATTACAATTTTGAATCGAGTTAGGGCAAAAGTCCAAATCAGGAGATAACCAAGGCGCGATCGCCCTACTTCATTCAAGATTTGTACCAAAGGCTTAATCATCTCGGCGCGATTTGTTACCAAAATAGAGATAGCTGCTCGCGATCTGACTAGGAACAAGCTATGACAGAAAAAAATCGTGCTGGCTGGGATGCAGGTAGATTCATCCGCACTTTAGCCTATTTCGAGGCGATTCCTGGCTGGAGTTGGTTAAAACAGATACTCCCAGGTGTAGCTGACAAACCCGAAAATTATTTATCTGGAGGTAAGCAAGTGGGAGTTATCCTAGTCGCTGGCGCGACGGGTGGTGTAGGTAAGCGAGTCGTACAACGGCTGCTAGAAAGAGGATATCAGGTGCGATCGCTCGTGCGAGATAAAGATAAAGCAAGCTCGATTTTGGGTGATGTCGAAACCTATGTCGGCGACATTACCCAGCCAGAAACCCTGACACCAGAGATGATGGCAAATGTCCGCGCTGTTATTTGCTGTACGGCGGTGCGGGTGCAACCAGTGGGTGGAGATACCCCAGGCAGAGAAAAATACAATCAAGGCGTTAAGTTCTATCAACCCGAAATCGTCGGCGATACTCCAGAACGGGTGGAATATTTGGGGGTAAAAAATTTAGTCCAAGCGGCGGCTCAATATTGGCAACAGAACCCAAGTGGCGAAAAAATCGTCTTTGATTTTAGTCAACCAACTCCCCAATTACAGCAAATTTGGGGTGCTGTGGATGATGTCGTCATGGGTGGTGTCAGTCAAAGCGAGATTCGTTTTGTGGAAGGGACGGCTTTATTTACGGGTAATGTTTCTACAGCCAACTCTGGCGGCTTTGCTTCTGTCAGGACAAAAAATTTTACTTCGCCATTAGATTTATCCGGCTACGAAGGCGTGACGCTGCGAGTCAGGGGAGATGGTAAGCGCTACAAGTTTTTCCTGCGCACGGAATCGAGTTGGGATGGAATGGCTTATTCGTATTCTTTTGATACCGTAGCCAATGAGTGGATAACGGTACGAATTCCATTTAACCAACTAACAGCCGTATTTCGGGCAAAAACAATATCAGATGCTCCGGCGATCGATACTAGCAAAATTCGCTCGTTGCAATTAATGTTGAGCAAATTTGAATACAACGGCGAACTCAATCCGCAGTTTTCTCCTGGTGGATTTGTTTTGCAAGTCGAGTCAATTAGCGCGTATGGTAGTGCAAAACCTCAGTTTCTTTTAGTCAGTTCTGCTGGTGTCACTCGTCCCAATCGCCCAGGAATTAACTTAGAGGAAGAACCGCCAGCCGTGCGTTTAAATGACCAATTGGGAGGCATTTTAACTTGGAAATGGCGTGGTGAAGAAGCTGTGAGAGAAAGTGGCGTTCCTTATACAATTATCAGACCGTGTGCGCTGACAGAAGAACCTGGGATACAGCCTTTGGTTTTCGACCAAGGGGATAATATTAAAGGAAAAGTCAGCCGCGATTCAATTGCCGAACTTTGCGTTCGAGTCGTGGAGCAACCCCAGGATGGTAACTTGACTTTTGAAGTCAAAGCCGATCCGAACTACGGTGCTTTTGCTGCTAATTGGCAGAATTTGTTGGCTCGTTTAAAACGCGATTGAGAAAAAAGGGAGCAGGGAGTAGGGAGTAGGGAGCAGGAAAAGAGAGCTGGGGGAGAAAAACCACGCAATGCATGAATGTTTTCTCCCTTCTCTATTTATTAAGAAAGTTTCTTGTCAATTTTTATTGCTTGAGTAGTATTATTGAAAATTAGTTTCAGTAAATTTACTGGCTAAAAAGCGAGTATTTACTTCAAAATAACGTGAAATCGAATCTTGCATCCCTCCAAAGGAGTAAATTAGCAAGTCACATGATGATTTGTGAGTGAGGAGTTATTGTGTCAAATTTGCAATTACTATCTGTACTAAGCTTAGTAAGCGCGATCGCCACGTTCGTCCCCGCGATCGCTCAAGCGCAACTTACATCAGTATCCACTTATACTCAAAACGCGCCCCAAGAGCAGCGTAGCGATGCAGAGAAGGCAATCGAGGTAACGGCTGTAAGACTGAATTCGACTCCTCAAGGACTAGAACTCATCCTAGAAACGGCAGGCAGACAGCAATTGCCAGCAGCTACGCCCACGATTGACAACAATAATTTGGATAGCAGATATCCCTCAAGCAAGGCTGACGTTACCAGAGGGAGATTATCGGGCAGAAAACCCAGCCCAGGGAATCAGTCTCGTTACAGTGACTCAGATTGATGCTAATCGTGTCAGAGTTCAACTCGTGGGAGAGACAGCAGCACCCACAGCAGAAGTTGTACCAAGTCAAAACGGCTTGGTTGTCACCGTTGCGCCTGCAACCGACGCACCAACGGCGCAAACTCCAACAGAAACAGAGACGATTACAGAAGGCGAGTCAGCACAGGAAATTACCGTGACGGCAACGCGGACGGCAGAAGAACCGCAGGACGTACCGCGATCGGTGACGATAATTAACCGCGAACAAATTGAACAACAGACAAGACTGTCCCAAAATGTAGGGGAAATTCTCAGTAAGTTGGTTCCTGGCTTAGCAGTTCCAACTCAAAGCAGCAGTAACTTTGGGCAAACTCTACGGGGACGCAACATACAAGTTTTAAATGAACATAGTAGTCCAATATGAAAGTCTGTCATAAGTATTAGCAATCTCGTCTCTAAGAGGGAAATTAACTTGTCGATAACTTAAGCGATCGCGGCTATGATAAAGTTTCTATGTACTTCGATCGAGCGAGAAAATTATGTTCGACGTAGGAGAGTATGTAGTTCATCAGAATACGGGACAGATAGGTAGGGTAATTGGTTACGGACACCAAATACTCAATGGCGTTTATATAACAACGCTTAAAGTCTTAATGCATGATGCTGAAATCATTGGTAAGCGAGGAGTCATAGAAGAAGACTTGTATTCAGCATGGATTGAGTGTCATATTTCTAACAATTCTCTTTTTGAAAGTTAGTGAGTTAGGTGGGCAATAATATTTGATAGCAAATTACATTATATAAATATCAGTAAAATCTGATCTAATATTTTTAACTAAGTATCTTTTGTTGTAATAGATACTAACAATTTGAATTGTTTTTCTTTCTCAAGCTGGTTGCTATATCAAATAATCTTGTTTTATTTTTCATTTGGCAATCTATAGTAAGCAAAATCATGACAAATCTTAAACAATTTTTCATGTCCCACTTAAATAGTTTGCAAAAACAGGTAGAAAATGAAAACGCTCTAATAGCATCTTGGGGTTAATGGCTGGCAACAACTCAATTTAAATCAGAAAAAACTGGTCAGTGAAGTCTTTCATAAGCCAGTTTGCTTGATGGTTAAGTTTGTTCGGGTAGAGAATCTACTTGGTAATCTGAAAATCGAACCCGAACCAACTACTCTGATTAATCGAAAAACTGGTGCTATTTGGTCACTGGCTCTTAAGCAAAAACAACTAACAATAAACGTACCCAACTTTAACTTTCAAATTCATTCTTTTACTCCGACTAAATTTAAACCAATCGATCCAGAAATGAGAATAGAGATTGAATTCGATCTAGATTACCAGAATCAGAACTTATTGATGCACTTGTATGCTAAAGATACGAAGCGGGCTACTTTTGAAGCTGTGTAAAAGTGAGTGGTCAGTAGTTGGTAGAAAGTAAGTAGTTATAGAAGCCTCTCTACAGTTGTTGTTGCAGTGCTTGGCGCATAATCTCTACAGGAACGGGTTGCTGTAACCAGATTTTTAAAGCAGCTGCGCCTTGTTGTACTAACATTTCCAAGCCATCAATAGTCATCGCACCTTGTTGTTGTGCTTGTTTTAAAAATAGCGTTGGACGAGGAGTATAAATTAAATCGTAGGCGATCGCACCTTGTTTTAATACTGCCATCTCAGCTAGACTCAAAGGCGATCGATCGACATGAGGATACATACCGATGGGCGTTGTATTCACCAGTAAATCGGCACGGGCAATTAAATCCGGTAGCTTATCCCAAGTATAGACTTGCAAATTAGCTTGAACTTGAGAATTACCCCAACTCGTGTAAAACTCCTGTAACTTTACCTCATTACGCCCTACGACACAAATTTCTGCACAACCTAGTTGAGAGCAACCCGCTACTACAGCCCTGGCTGCGCCGCCATTACCGAGAATGACTGTTGTTTGCGGGTAATTGGTAGTTGGTAGTTGGTAGTTGGTAGTTGATGAGTTAGATTCGACTATTGACTTTTGACTATTGACTTTTGACTTTTCCATGACTTTTGACTTTTCTAAGAGCGGTGCGAGGAATCCTTCCACGTCAGTATTAGTTCCCGCCCACCCTTCATCTGTGCGCCAGACAGTATTGACTGCGCCTACTGCTTGCGCTATGGGAGAGACTTCTGATAGAAAGGGCAAAATCGCCTGTTTGTGAGGAATGGTGGCGTTAACACCGACTAAGCCAATCGCCGCAAAACCTTGGAGTGCAGCAGCTAAATCTTCCGGTTTTACGGATAAGGGGAGATAGACATAATCTAATCCTAAATGGGCGATCGCGGCATTATGCATCGCGGGTGAAAGGGAATGTTCCACCGGATGTCCGATTACGCCAAGTAGTTTTGTTTTGCCTGTAATCATATGAGGGAATTGTAGGGGCGGGTTTTTTGAGCATAACCTGTGATATCACAAACAATTCGATGGTTAAACCCGCCCGTACCTGTAATCAGATGAGGGAATTGTAGGGGCGGGTTTTTTTGAGCATAACCCGTGATATCACAAACAATTCGATGGTTAAACCCGCCCGTACCGGAATAGTAGGAGCAGATTTACCAAACATGCCTGCGGACAAACGAGTAATTTTTGATTCAACCCACCTGTACAAGAGTAGGGAAATCACCAATTACCAATTACCAATTACCAACTACTAGTTACCAATTGCCACTAAATTAAAATTAGTAAAGTTACTTAACATTACTAAATCGTGCAGACAACAACAGCTTTTACAACCTCGGTTCCTGGTAAGTATTGGCAGTGGCGCGGGCATTCGATGTACTATGTCAAAGCGGGAACGCCTCACCCTCAGCGTCCACCTCTACTATTAGTACATGGATTTGGTGCTTCTACCGACCACTGGCGCAAAAATATTGCCGAACTGCAAAACGATTTTCAAGTCTATGCGATCGATCTGATTGGTTTTGGACGTTCTGCTAAAGCTAAAGTGCAATATAGTGGCGATTTGTGGCGCGACCAGCTTTATGACTTTATCACCGAAGTTATCGGACAACCTGCGGTACTAGCGGGTAATTCATTAGGCGGATATGCGAGTTTATGCGTTGCTGCCCAGCGTCCAGATGCCGCAGCAGGGTTAGTATTACTGAATAGTGCCGGTCCTTTTAGCGAAGAACAGCCAAGCGTTGAATCAGAATCAGTGCAAACTGAAGTTCAACCACCACGCCAACCGGATTTATGGCAAAAATTCTTCGGCGATGTAACCAAGTGGATTTTTCAGCTGCCTTGGGCACGGTTTCTGTTATTTCAGTACATTCGCCAACCGTGGGTGATCCGACAAACTCTAGAGAAAGTCTATCTTGATAAAAGTGCCATTACAGACCAGTTAGTAGAAGACATTTATCGTCCGGCGTGCGATCCTGGTGCAGTGGATGTATTTGCCTCAGTTTTCAGCACTCCTCAAGGGGAAAAAGTTGACATATTGCTCCAACAATTGACTTGCCCGTTGCTGTTATTGTGGGGTGAGGGCGACCCGTGGATGAATGCTAGAGGGCGAAGTCCAAAGTTTCGTCAATATTATCCACAATTGCAAGAATACTTCTTGAAAGCAGGTCATTGTCCCCATGATGAAGTTCCCGAACAGGTGAATTCATTGCTGCGGGAGTGGATATTATCGATTTCTGCGTGAATTTGGTAATTGGTAGTTGGTAGTTGGTAGTTGGTAGTTGACAGTTGACGGTTGACGGTTGTTAGTTGATTCTTTTCCCCCTCAGCTTCCTCAGCGACCTTGCCCTTCCTCAGCTCTCTTGTCGCGACTCCCAACTCCCGACTTCCGACTTCCGATTAAAGGCACAGATCGTAAACAATTTAGCAAAATTTTATTAATTCTTCAAATAAGCTGGACGATCGCTCATTTTCTGCTCCATATTAAGTGCATTATCGAGAGTAGGAATTAGGGCTTTGAAATACGATATTCGCTACAAACCAGCCTTTGCTGCTATTTTCGTCACGCTCGATCCTGGGGAGAGTATTACTGCTGAAGCTGGGGCAATGACGAGTATGGATGCCCAGTTATCAATCCAAACTAAATTTTCTGGTGGTTTAATTCCTGCCTTACTGAAAAAGTTTTTGGGTGGCGAATCGTTATTCGTTAATACTTTTACCAATCGGACTCAACAATCCCTTAGATTAGTTTTAACTCAATCCACAATTGGCGATATTGGCAGACTTGATTTGAGTCAGGGAGATATTTGCTTGCAACCAGGAGCATTTGTCGCCCATAGTGCAGGGGTGAAAATGGGCTTACAATGGGCAGGAATTAAAAGTTGGTTGGCAGGCGAAGGATTATTTAAACTGAAACTCAGTGGTAATGGTAGAGCATTTTTTGGCTGCTATGGCGGGATTATAAAAAAGCAGATTCAAGGAGAATTTGTTGTTGATAGCGGACATTTAGTTGCCTACGAACCAAAAATTAAAATGAGTATTGGATTAGCTGGTGGCTTAGTTGGTTCCGTCACCTCTGGCGAAGGATTAGTCAATCGTCTTTCTGGTACAGGCGATATTTATTTACAATCTCGCAGTATTGATGGATTAGTTAGATATTTGCGATCGCAAGTTAAGTAGTCAGTTATCAGTTATCAGTTATGAATTTTAACTTTTAACTTTTGACTTCCCAATTACCAATTACTAATTACCAATTACCACTATGGAAATAGATATCTTACATCAACCTGATAGCGCGATCGCTCATATTAGGATGAGCGCTGGCGAGGAGTTAGTGGCGGAAGCAGGCAGTATGATTGCTATGAGTAGTTATATCAATGCTAGTACTGCCCTCAGACAAGGAAAAAGTGGTGGCATTCTGGGCGGACTTAAACGAATGATGGCGGGAGAGTCTTTATTTTTGAGTATATTTCGTTCTCCCACACATGACGGTGAAGTCTTTTTAGCCCCTAAATTAATGGGCGATATTTTGGTTTATCAAATGACATCAGTTGGGCTAGTCGTTCAAGCAACTTCTTATTTAGCTAGCGAAGTGAATGTCGATATTAACGTCGGGTTTCAAGGATTTAGATCGTTCTTTTCAGGAGAATCAATATTTTGGTTAGATATAGGTGGTTCTGGTCAAGTTATCCTAACATCTTTCGGAGCAATTTACGAAATTTCTGTTGATGGCGAGTATATCGTTGATACTGGGCATATTGTAGCTTTTGAAAAAAGTTTAAATTTTAGCATTACAAAAGTTGGCTCTAATTTAATTGGAGCATTTTTAGGCGGAGAAGGATTAGCCTGTCGTTTTCAAGGTAAAGGTAGATTATTTTGCCAAACCCACAATGCTCATGCTTTCGGTCAATTAGTCGGCTCGCAATTACCTGCAAAATGAGGGAGCAGGGAAGAAGAGAGCTGAGGAAGCTGAGGGAGAAATTACCACGCACCACCCAACTACCAACTACCAACTACCAACTACCAATTATGAATATTACATATAAAATTGAACATTCTCCTGCTTATGCTTCTTTGCAACTCGATTTGAGGGCAAATGAAACCGTATTGGTTGAATCTGGGGCAATGGCGGCGATGGACTCTTGGATAAAAATGAAGTCCAAAATGAAAGGGGGAGTGATGAAAGGAATAGGCAGAATGGTAGGAGGCGAGTCTTTATTTATGAGCGAATTTACCGCTGAAGGACGAGCCGGACAGCTATTTCTTTCCCCTGGAGTGCCAGGAGATATTCAGCATTACTATCTAGATAGTAACGGTTTAATGTTGCAATCTTCGGGATTTGTTGCAGCAAGCCATACAGTGGAAATCGATCCTTCATTTCAAGGATTTAGAGGTTTTTTTAGCGGTGAGTCTTTATTTTTGTTACGAGTTACTGGTAAGGGCGATCTTTGGTTTAGCTCCTACGGTGCAATTATTGAGATTCCCGTAGAAGGCGATTATGTAGTGGATACGGGTTACGTGGTTGCTTTTGAAGATTCACTCAGTTATCACGTAGAAACGATCGGCGGTTTATCATTTAAGAATCTGAGAACGGGACTTTTAGGTGGAGAAGGATTGGTTTGTCGCTTCCGAGGTAAAGGCAAGCTTTGGATTCAATCTCGTCAAATGTATAACTTACTCAATTTTTTAGACGCTTTTCGTCCCACTAAGAGTAGCGATTAAAGGGAGTTGAGAGTCGGGAGTCGGGAGTCGGGGAAGAGAGCTTCAGGAGCAGAGGGAGCTGGGGAAGCAATTCAAAATTCAAAATTCCCTACACCCCACACCCCACACCCCACACCCTATTTACTAGCCACCAGCCACCAGCCACTCTTAATGAATTATAAATTTTGTCCCCAAAAAGACTGAGGATGTTATGCTAAATGCCAAAATCGTTAGGTCTTCGGTTAGGCAAGCTCAGCCAAGTTAGTTGCGATCGCGAATGAATTCAGCAGAAATAGAAACCCGTCCAGGTGAAAGATATTTAAAACTTTATCTGGCAGAACAAATTCCTGCTATTTTGGCAATGGAGTACGTGCAAGAGGTATTAATGATACCCGCACGGAGAATCACTCCTATGCCCAATATGCCTGAGTGTGTAGTCGGTTTGCTGAACCACCGCAATCGGGTATTGTGGGTAGTCGATTTGGCTCAGCTCCTCAGCTTGCAGCCGCTCGACCATAATATCTCGCAATATAACGTCATTTTAATTCAAGCCCAGCAAATGACTTTGGGGTTACTCGTACCAGAAGTCAACGGCGTAAAATACTTTACTCCAGACTTGGTTCAATCCTCAAAAGAGCTGGTAACATCAGCATTAATTCCTTTCCTTCATGGCTGTATCGTCCAGGAACAAGAGTTAATACTCGTAGTCAATGCAGAAGCAATTTTACTTGCCCCCGCTCTGTACAGGAAATAGCTTTGATGTTGAAATGATTGGTGTTTGGCGGAATTGCTCTTACTGGAGACGCTGAGTTTATGAATATACGCTCTAAGAAAGAACCGAGGCAAGACACGGCAGGAGAAGATCGCAAAACTGGGATGAATCGTCAAGCAGATCGCAGTCAAGAGCCGGAGTCTGGTTTAACCAAAAGTCATACTAACCCGCTGACGATCGCTGCCGGACAAACTACAGTGCCTCACGGCGTTAACTCAGTCAAGCGTCCTCCCTCCAAGTCGCGTTCGTGGTGGTGGGAGCGGATCGGCTTGAGAGCCAAAGCTACGCTTGGGGCGATCGCGGTTAGCACTATTCCGATCGTTCTTTTAGGAGCAACAGCCTATCACCTCACCAGTAGTAATATTACTCAGAATATCAGACAGCAACAGCAAGTGCGAGTTGCATCTTTCGCCGATCGCTTAGATCGATTTTTAATCGGACGCTACCAGGACGTACAAACCCTGGCAAGTATGACGCTATTCAATCGCCCTTATATTCGGCGATCGCTACCAGAAGCAGAAAGACAAGCATTTTTAGACCAATACATTAAGAACGGTCAAGGCTACGACAGTATCATCCTGCTAGATCTGGACGGCGATGTAGTGATGCAATCGTCTGGAGATGTCATTGAGAACTACAACAAAATCGACTACTTTCAGGCAGCCCTGAAGGGCGATCGCCCAGTCATTACGCCGCCGCGTAAATCCATCGCCACGGGACAATACTCGATTTTTACCGCTGCACCAGTGAAAGATCCAGACACGGGGCAAACCATTGGCATAGTCCGTACCCGCACCCCTGTAGGGTATTTCGATCGCAGCGTGCAACAGCAAGATCGGCAACTGACCAAAAATATACCTGGCTTGCAGATTGAGGAATTCCTGGCTTTCAACGAGCGCGGTACGATCTTCATTGCCCCAGCATCATATCCCGAATACTTGGGTAAAGATGTCAAAGCCATTTTTCCCCAGGTAGTCACACAACTGCAAAAATCATCAACCCTGGGTAGTACATACGATATCAATCGCCAGCAACAACAAGAATATTTGCTATCTTATGCGCCGTTACCAGCAATTAAAGAATTAGCCAAACTGAACTGGGGAGTGGCGATCGCTCAGCCTAGTGAGGAGCTGTTTGCCGACATTCGCGGCGGATTGCTGCTCACTTTTATGGGAGCGACGGGATTGACCACATTACTAGCGGCGGCGATCGCGACAATTTTGGTCAACCGCGCCCTGCGCCCGATCGTCACCGTTTCTCGCGCCGTTCGCAAACTAGGACAAGGCAGACTCGACACTCGCGTTCCGGTGACAGGCGAAGATGAAGTCGGGGTGTTAGCGGCAAATATCAACCGCATGGCGGAACAACTGCAAACCCAACTCGAACAACAGCAAAGCACAGTCGAAAGAGCCAATTTACTCACCGATCTGACCTTGCAAATTCGGCAGTCGCTTAACTTTCAAGATATTTTAGTCACTGCCGTGCGAGAAGTGCGGCGCGTCCTGAAAACAGAGCGCGTTGTCGTCTATTGCTTCGATCCTGACTGGCAGGGAAAAATTATTGCTGAGTCAGTAGCCCCTGGTTGGCAACAGTTAGTCGGGCAAACAATAGATGATAGCTGCTTTCGGGAAGGTTACGCCCAACAGTATCGCGAAGGTAGGGTACGGGCGATCGACAATATTTATCAAGCCGGACTGGCAGCTTGTCATGTCAAACAGTTAGAAAAATTTGAAGTTAAGGCTACATTGGTTGCGCCACTGATTCGCGATCGCGAATTGTTAGGTTTACTCATTGCCCATCAATGTTCTAAATCGCGGATCTGGCAGCAAGCGGATATCGATTTATTTACCCAGTTAGCAACTCAAATTGGCTTTGCCCTCGATCAAGCTCATCTTTTAGAACAGGTAGAAGCCTCTCGCCAAAAAGCTGAAACGATTTCCCTCGACCAAAGACAGCAAAAAGAAATCTTGCAACAAAAACTCGTACAGCTGCTAGCTCAAATTGAAGGCACGGCAAGGGGAGATTTAACGGTAAGAGCAAACGCAACCACCGGAGAAATCGGCACGGTAGCGGAATTTTTTAACGCCATTATCGAAAGCCTCAGACAATTAGTCGTGCAGGTGAAAAAAGCGGCAACACAAGTCAATATTTCGGTAGACGAAAACGCAGGCGCAATCCGCCAACTCGCCGACGAAGCACTCAAACAAGCCCAAGATATCGATCGCACCCTAGACTCAGTACAGCGCATGACTCATTCGATTCAAGCTGTAGCAGCTAGCGCCGATCGCGCCGCCGAAGTTGCTAGCATTGCTTTTAGCACGGCAGAGACTGGTGGCAAAGCAATGGATCGCACGGTACAGAGTATTTTGAGTTTGCGGGATACAGTGACAACAACCGCGATGCAAGCCAAGCAGTTAGGCGAATCGACTCAACAGATTTCTAAAGTCGTATCTTTAATCAATCACATTGCCCTGCAAACCAATGTTTTAGCCATTAATGCTAGCATCGAAGCCGGACGCGCCGGAGAAGCCGGACGGGGATTTACTGTCGTGGCAGAAGAAATTGGGCAACTCGCCGCCAAATCAGCCGCAGCCACGCAGGAAATCGAACAAATTGTCGAGAATATTCAAATGGAAACGAGCCATGTCGTGCGGACGATGGAAATCGGCAACCAGCAGGCGATCGCCGGCGCGAATTTTGTGGAAGATTCCAAACAAAGTTTGGGACGAATTTTAGAAGAATCGCATCAAATTTATCAGTTGGTGCAATCGATTTCGCGTGCCACGATTTCCCAAGTCGAGACAGCACAAATGGTTACGGAATTGATGCAAGAAATTGCTGGTGTATCGGCAGGATCTTCCGAATACTCCCGTCAAATCTCCAATTCCCTACAACGCACCGTAGAAGTTGCCCAACAACTGCAAGTTTCAGTTGGCAAGTTTAAAGTTGGCGACGAAATGCGGGAGTTAGGAAAAAAGAGAGCTGAGGGAGCTAAGGGAGCTGAGGGAGCTGAGGGAGAAAATACTATTGAGTATTAACAATTAATAACTAACTACTAATTCATCCTCACACAAAAATGATTCATGATAAAGAACGTGAAATTCAGCTCCAATTTTTAGAAGAAGCCCAAGACCATTTGGATGCAATCGAGTCAAAGCTAATTGGAGTTAGCAATCGTGTAGAACTGACGCGGCAAGAAGTCGATGCCATGCTGCGATCGGCACACTCGATTAAGGGTGGAGCTGCAATGATGGAATTTTCAACTCTGAGTCATTTAGCTCATCGCCTGGAAAACTTTTTTAAAGTCATCAGAACTCAGAAGCAGATTCAGCCGGAAGTGGAAAGGTTGCTGTTGAGTGCGGTGGATTGTTTGCGCCACGTCGTCACGACAAATCGCCAGACAAACGTTGTGGACGAGCAATGGCAGACAAGTCAAGTTCAACCGCTATTCGAGCAGTTGCAACAAATACTGGGAGAACCAAGGGAAGAACAGGAAACAGTTACACCTCTGTCACCGCAGCAGGGATTAGAAACAATTCAAATGCTGTTTGAATCGGAAGTTGATGTTTATTTGCAGCAGCTAGAGACGATTTTGGCGCAAGAGGATAAGTCTAACTTGGGCGCAGAAGTTGCGACGATCGCCCAAGATTTAAGCGATCTGGGGGAAGTACTAGAGTTACCAGAGTTTAACAGTTTGTGTAGCTCCGTAAAACAACTATTAGCGACTCAACCCGCACGAGAGGAAGAGATTGCCCAAGCAGCTTTGCGGGCATGGCGGCGATCGCAAGCCGCAATTATGGCGGGACAATTACAGGGTTTACCCTCGACGCTCAATTTAGATGGTGTTGTAGAGGAAGTTGATAGCTTGAGTGCAAACGCTGCCGATCCAACTGCTGTTACGGCTGCTAGTCCTGCCAGATTATCATCTCCGCTCGATCTCGCGCCGCCAGCCGAACTGAAGGAGACGCAGGAAAATACCGTTAGAGTTCCACTCAAACAGCTAGAGCAACTCAACGATCTGTTTGGGGAGTTGACCATAGAACGCAGCGGACTCGATTTACAAATAGAGAGGTTGCGGAACTCCGTCAAAATTCTGGAACGGAAAGTGCGATCGCTGCAACAATCCCATCATCGTCGTCGGACTGCAACACTGCCACCATCTTCATTTCCATCGGCTTTACCCACAACATCATCTTTTCTATCGGAAGTTGCCTTTTCTCCTGACAGCAACCAATTGCGACAGGAAACAACCCCGCGATCGCCTCAGCCAATGTCCTCACTAGATAGTGGTAATAATCTAGATGAGGCAGCAGACGAGGCTTCGACGGAGGTAATGGCGAATGTCGTGCAATTGCAAGAAGTGAGCGGAGATATCGATCTGTGCTTGCAGGAGACAGAACAAATTGTTGGCGACCTCAATCGCACGGCAAAACAACTGCAATTTTGCATCAACCAACTGCGAATGCGTCCGTTTGCCGATCTGGTCGGGCGGTTTCCTAGAGCCTTGCGGGAATTGGCTTTACAGCACGGTAAAAATGTCGAACTCAAAATTCAAGGCGGCGATACCCCGATCGATCGCAGTATTTTAGAAGCCCTGGGCAACCCGCTGATGCATTTGTTGCGTAATGCCTTCGATCATGGTATAGAAGACCCTGAAACTCGCAAAGCTAGCGGTAAGCCGGAACAAGGGACGATTTCAATTGAAGCAACATATCGGGGCAATCAAGCCCTGATTATTTTCAAAGATGACGGGCGAGGGATTGCTCTTGATAAGGTCAGACAGCGGGCGCAACATCTAGGACTCGATCGAGAGGCGATCGCCAATGCTAGCGACGAAGAAGTTTTAACTTTGATTTTCGAGCCTGGTTTCAGTACTGCCGATGAAGTTACTTCCTTGTCCGGTCGCGGTGTCGGGATGGATGTCGTCCGCACGAACCTGCGTCAAGTGCGCGGTGACATTAAAGTAGAAACCAAGGCAGGAGTAGGTACGACATTTACGATCGGCGTTCCTCTCACATTGTCGGTGGCACGGGTGCTATTGGTGGAAAGTCGAGGGATATTACTAGCTTTTCCCACCACGGCGATCGAAGAAATGCTCCTGCTCGATGTAGAACAAATATCTACAATCGAAGACAAACCACAACTGCACTGGAAAGAATACTCAGTCCCGCTGATTTATCTGGGCGATTGGCTGAAATTTCGTCGCCTGCAAAACGCTAACGAAGAAAGAACTCAGCCCCTGATGAGCGCACCAACAGTATTATTGATTGCTAATGGTAGCGATTGGGTTGGTTTGCAAGTAGACCGTTGTTGGGGCGAACAGGAAGTTGCCATCCGTCCGGTCGAAGGTAACATTCCCATGCCTCCTGGCTTCAACGGCTGTACGATTTTAGGTGATGGTAAGGTCGTTCCCTTGGTCAACACCCCAGAGTTACTTTACTGGATTGCCACTAGCCAACACCCTGCCAGCTTAGAGCCAGAGGATCGCCATCGTGCAGCGGCAGAACTACAAAACCAACGCCCGACAATTTTAGTCGTCGATGACTCGATTAATGTCCGTCGCCTCTTATCTTTGACGCTAGAAAAAGCAGGATATCGAGTCGAACAGGGCAAAGACGGACTGGATGCTTTAGAAAAGTTGATGAGTGGTTCTCAAATTGCTGCCGTAGTTTGCGATATCGATATGCCTCGGCTCGATGGTTACGGTTTCTTGGCTAGGGTGAAATCCAATCCAGCTTTCCAACAGTTACCCATTGTCATGTTGACCTCTCGCAGTGGCATTAAAGAACGCCAACTTGCTTTAAACTTGGGTGCAACTGCCTTTTTCTGCAAGCCTTATGACAAGCAGCAATTGTCAGAAACGCTGGAGCGTTTGATAAATGGGGGGGGAGAAGAAAGCTGAGGAAGTTGTAGGGCGTAGACACCCGAAGGGTGGCTTCTCGGAGAATAGCCCTTCTCGTAGCCCGAAGAGCTTGCCGAAGGCTAGAGTGGGAGAGTTGCCCAGCTGAGGGAGAAAAAACACTACACCCTATACCCCACACTTCCCACACTTCCCACACTTCATGCACCACTCACTACACCCCACACCCTACACCCCACACCCTTTCTTCAATCGAGCAACTTCTCGTCTGCGGTTGTATGCGCTCCGCATAGCTATTTTGAGTTGCTGGAGTTTGTGTGTTGGTTGTGGCAGTATTCGCGCTCAGAACGGTAAGCCGGAAACACCATCAGCCAGTCCTAAAGCTGTGACTCGTGTAGTTGCTCTGGGAAAACTAATTCCGGCTGGAGATGTGACGAAAATTTCAGTTTTCAATGCCGAAGACAGTCGCGTGAACCAAATCTTGGTACAAGAAGGCGATTTCGTGTGGGCAAATCAGACGATCGCAATTCTGCAAGGACGAGACAGGCTCGAACAACAATTGCGAAATGCGCGAGCCAATGTAGTCGTAAAGCAGGCTCAATTGCTCAAAATTCAGCAAGGAGATGCAAAAACTGGAGAGATTGCGGCTCAAAGAGCAGCGATCGCCGAATTAGAGGCGCGGTTGCGTAGCGAAACTAAGCAGAAAGCCGCTGCGATCGCTGAAGTGGAAGCTACCCTGAGCAATGCTAAGTTGAGACAACAACGAAATCTTTTTCTGTGGCAGCAAGGGGCGATCGGTCGCTCTGAACTAGACAACACTATTGAAGAGATGAACAAGGCGCAAGCAGTGCTAGCAGAGCGGCAAGCCGACGCAGACAATACCCGCTCGACTTTACAAGCACAATTGGTCAAAGAAAGAGCAAATTTGTTTAGACTACAAGAGGTTCGCCCTGTCGATGTTAAAATTGCCCAGGCTGAGCTAGAGCAAGCAATCATTCAGGTACAAGAGCGGCAAGCTGAATTAGACGATACTCAAGTCCGAGTTCCCGTTGCTGGACAAATTTTAAGAATTAACACTCGCGTTGGGGAACGAGTCAACGTTGAAGAAGGAATTGCCGAATTAGGTAGGACAAAGCAAATGTACGTATTAGCTGAAGTCTACGAAACCGATATTGGTAAAGTGCGATTAGAGCAGGCTGTCACAGTCTCCAGCGAGTATGGTGGCTTTTCAGGGGAACTTCGGGGTGAAGTCGCTCAGATCGGCTTTCAAGTCGGCAAAACTCGTCTCAATCAAGACGATAGCAAGCCAACCACTGATGTTAATGCCCGCGTCGTAGAAGTCAAAATCCGCCTCAACCCTGAAGATAGTTCGAAGGTTGCTGCCTTCACAGGTATGCAAGTACGAGTCAGGATAGATGTGAATTGATCGGGGAGCAGGGAGCAGGGAGCAGGGAGCAGGGAGCAGGGTGTAGGGAGCAGGGAGCAGGGTGTAGGGTGTAGGGTGTAGGGTGTAGGGTGTGGGGTGTAGTAATTTACGACTTGCTTCCTTGTCTCCCTTCTCTCGCTTGTCTCCCCTGTCCCCCTTGTTGCCTGTCCCATCTATAGCAGAGAGCGGATAGATTAGGACATTTCAACTGTTTACTGTTTACAAGCAAGATTAGCCAAGTCTTTTTCCTCTGCTCCCTACACCCTGCTCCCTGCTCCCTGCTATACATGAAACTTCCCTTGCTCAAATCTTTACGCAAGCGTTTCCCATCTGAGATAGAGACTCCGTTGGCTTGGGCGCAATTATCTCATCAAAAAGTTCGCCTTGCTGTGGCAACGACGGGGATTTGTTTTGCCAATATTCTGATGTTTACTCAGCTGGGACTGCTAGCAATGCTGACAGATGGGACGACTAAACTGCATCAAAGCCTAGCAGGGGAATTGGTGTTGGTTTCTGCGTCTAGTCCTAGTTTGCTATTTAGAATTAATTTTCCCCAAGCTTACCTTTACCAGGCTGCGGCGGTTGAAGGTGTTACTGCTGTAGCTCCGGTGTATATTAGCAGAGCGAATTGGGTAGATCCACAGCAACTGGCTGCTGGGCAAGATAGCTCTAACAGCCAAAAACAACCGCGTGCTTTTGGCAATGAAGTTAGAGTTATTGCAATCAATCCTGCCCAACCTACACTCAACCTACCAGAGGTAAATCAGCAGAGTTTCAAATTAAACGCACCAGATGCAGTATTGTTCGATCGCCTGTCTCAGTCATCTTTAGGCGATATCTCCGCCATGTTGCGCGATCGCCCAGAAGTTTTAACCCTCATGGAAAATCATCGCACTTACGTTACGGGACTTTTCAGTATGGGTAGCACCATCAACGATAAGGGTAATGTCATCATTAGCGATTGGACTTACGCTCAGCGGTTTGGCGAGGAGAGCATGGAAAAAGTGAGGATTGGGGTCGTAAGTTTGTCCCCAGGAGCCGATATTGCTACAGTACAGGCTAGATTGCGCGATCGCCTGCCCAAGGATGTTGGAGTTTACACCAAAGCAGAATTAATCGAGCGCGAACGACAGTTCCACGAGGCGCAGCCAGAAGGCATTATTCTCAAGTTTGGTACGGTTGTGGGTTTTGTCGTCGGGGTAATTATTCTCTATCAAGTGCTTTACTCTGATGTCAGCGACCACCTGTCAGAGTATGCCACGCTCAAAGCAATGGGTTACAGCGATCGCTCGTTACTTATGGTTGTTCTAGGTGAGGCGATCGTTCTTGGTGTCATGGGCTTTGTTCCTGGCTTTATCGCCTCAATCGGACTGTATGAATTACTCGTAACATTAACTAGAATTCCCTTAGTGATGAAAGCCAGCGTTGCCATTCAAGT
>NZ_JBOFLP010000117.1:0-30401 GCF_051657925.1 Chroococcidiopsis sp. | reverse complement strand
GCAATGCGCTATCAAACCTGGACGATCGCCGCTTACATTGTCGCCAAAGACTTAATGGAGAACCCGCAGCATTTAGAATGGATTACGTTTTGACAGTTATCACTTAGCGATCGCTCTTGACTCCTGTACGGGCGGGTTTTGAACGTAGATTTATTGCCTGAACTCGTCAATCTTTTGCTAAACCCGCCCCTACGATAACTGGTCACTGATTTCAGCCTGTACGAAACTCGCCACCTCCTTGAATCAAATCTTCTGGTCTAATGTTGGAGAGAAACTCTCGAAAAGCTTTTAGCTCAGCTTCATCTGCTTCGCGATCGACGGGAATTGAAGCATCAGCTACCACTTCCTCCATCACCCAGATCGGGCTATTCAGGCGTAGGGCGATCGCGATCGCATCGCTGGGGCGAGCATCAATTTCTTTTTTGACCTCACCCTGGCGGGCGCACAAAACTGCGTAAAACGTCCCATCCTGAATTGAATGAATGACTACTTTTTCCAAGGTCATACCCCAGACCTCTAGAATATTTACTATGAGATCGTGAGTTAGAGGTCTGGGAGGTTTTTGATTTTCTAAAGCGCCAATAATCGCCTTTGCCTGATCTTGATTGATGTAGATGGGTAATGCTCTACGCTCTTTACCGTCTTTCAACAGCACGATTGGACTGCGGTTGACCGCATCTAAAGCAATGCCAGCGACTTTCATTTCGATCATTTGCGTAGCCTCTAAAACTCTCTAGGCAAAGGGTAATTGGTAGATGGGGTTGAAGGTGTTTGATTCTGTATAGCAAAAATAAACATACTTTATAGCCTTACATAACAACTTTTCCGATCTGCTGGCAGCAAAGACAGAGAATAGCCCTTAGTTCTTTGCTGTACGATAGCCTATCCTAAGTATGCCCTGATTGTAAGCTGAATTTATGGATTTAGCGTGAGTAAATTTTGCCAGAATCAGTTGTCTAAATTGCATCCAAGACCGCTCGGATGAGACAAACTAGCTAAATTGGGCAAAATTATCGATTTTTGGGAGAAAACTGTGTTTACGGGATTAGTACAAGCTTTGGGTCAGATTCGAGCGCTAGACAACTATTATTATCAGATTACTTGCTCTAGCGACGAGAAAAATTTAATTTTGCCAGATCTCGCGCTTGGGGATAGCGTTGCGGTGGATGGAGTTTGCCTCACGGTCATGGAAATTCTACCCCAAGGATTTATCGCCGCAGCCTCGCCGGAAACCCTCCGCCGTACTACCCTGGGACAGCGCGAAGCGGATGCAGGATATGTCAATCTAGAAACCTCTTTGCGTGTCGGTGGTAAAGTGGGAGGTCATTTTGTCATGGGACACGTAGATGGAACGGGGTGCTTGGAAACGGTAGAAGAAACAGCTACCTCATGGGAAATGAGCTTTACTGCAACAGAAGCGATCGCCCGTTACATCGTTCCCAAAGGTAGTATTGCCATCAACGGTGTCAGCCTTACTATTGCCGATCTCGACCCTACTAGAAATTGGTTTAAAGTCGCCGTCATTCCCCATACATACGATTGCACTAATTTGCGCGATCTCCGCCCTGGCAGTTTGGTGAATTTAGAAGCTGATATTTTAGGCAAATATGTTGAAAAGCTGCTGAACTACAACTCTCCTCATCAAGCCAGAGAAGAGTTATCGCCAGCATTTTTAGTAGAACATGGGTATCTATGAAGGGTGAGGAGCGAGGAGCGTAGACGCGACAGCGGCTTCTCGGAGAGTGGAGCGAGGAGCAAGGGAGTAAGAGAGTGATGCCTGGTGCGTGAATACTTACGTCTTAAAACTTACGGCTTCTCCCATGTCTTTTCCCTAACCCCTCACTCCTAACTCCTCACTCCTGCTTACAGCGTTGCGATCGCCACGAAGTGCATTAACTAGCTGGACTACGGCAGATTCTAATTCTGCACCAGGATCGCGGGCAACTAAGCCATCCAAATCGACTTGCTTAATTTCAAAGTTGAATTGAGTACTGCTGGCGCTGGCGACGATCGCTTCGCGAACAGTGGCAGGCATCGCCGTTTCGTGACGCTCTGGTTGGGAGTTGGCTAAGCGGATAGCTTTATCCAATCGTGCTAGCCCAGTCTTCAAGTATGCTTCAGGATTGGCAACAATCCAACCGTTTGCAGTTAACTGTCGGGTCTCGAAGTGGAGGTGAGGACCTGTGGAATTACCCGTACTGCCAACCCGCCCGATGACAGTTCCCTGCGGAATTGTTTCTCCTGGAGAGACAAAGATTTCAGATAAATGACCGTAAAGGGTTTGGAGCGTATTTTTGTTGTGGTTGAGAACGACAGTTAAACCGTAGCCACCGACATAATCGGCAACTTCTACCGTACCTGGATAAGCCGCTAACACTGGCGTTCCCAGGGGCGCACCTATATCTGTACCAGAGTGAAAGCTGAAATCACCAAATAGAGGATGGACGCGCCAGCCAAAAACTGAGGTGACGGGAGAGGGAACTGTCAGTGGAAACATGAAATTTCCCTGTCCTTTGGCTTCGGGATCGCGGTATTGATAGCTGAGAACGCTACGCTGGGTTTTCAAGTTGGTCGCCACGCGAAAGCCTTCAGCAGTAATATTGATCGGTCCAAGCTGAATAGGTCTGATGCCGTTGGCAACCGAGTGGCGATCGAGCAGGGCGACGCTTCTACCAAAGTTTCTAGAACGAGCTAGTTGTCTCATCCGCTGCTGGCGGAGGCTGGGACGACAAAGGCTACTCAAACCAGGTCTAGCAACAGCCCGACAACCGGATATTCTGGATTTTAATACTATTGAGCTTGGTGCTTCGTAGCCAGTGGTAGCACCGAGGCTGTATCCTGTGGGGTCGATGTACGCACCACTGGGATCTGGAGCAGGATTATCAGGCAAGTTAGCCGATCGTCTGACAGGTGAAGTGTCTAGCTTTTGTCTCAGTTTTTGCCATCTCTCCGGTTTTACCGATTTTGAATTGACTTGTAGGTTGGGGCTGGGAGAGGTATCCAATGAATTGTCGATCGCAGCTTCTGGCTGAGCCAAGACTAAGTTGCCACCAAGCAAGCTAGAAATACTAATAAAACTGATAAGAAATATATGTTTGGAGTTAGTAGGCATAGTAACTGGTAATTAGTAGTTAGTCATTTGTCATTTGTCATTTGTCATTTGTCATTTGTTGGTGGCAAGTTGTAAGTTTTTCCCTGCTCCCTGCTCCCTATGACTTCCTTACGATCCAAACGAAATATTTATGCTTTGTCAAACAATTAGCCATCATAACCCAGACTCACAGCACCAGGGGGGAGATAAATTTCTGAATTGGGGCTGAAATTGTATGACTGAGAGTCAAGCCTGACTCGTAGTTCGCCGCGATCGCTAATACCAACTACAACGCCGTTTTGTCCTTCTACGGTGATGCGCTGTCCCATATTTATAAATAGCTTGTGGTAAGACGGCAGAAGAGTATCGATTCCCCCTGAGGAGCAAAACTTGTAACCTGAAATTGTGCCTTGTAGTGTCACAGCCACTAATGTTTCTAAGCAGTCAATTGCAGCCAAAGCTTGTTGAGATAAGAAAGATTGCAAACCGATCCCTGTGGCTGGGACAGGGTTAGCCCAGTTAATCCCGACTCCGACTACAGCATGAATAATTTTTTCATGTCGCACTTTTGTTTCTGTCAGAATCCCACCCAGTTTACGTCCTAGCAAAACTAGGTCGTTGTGCCATTTCAATTTTACGGGAACACCGCGATCGCCCAAAGCTGTTGCAATGCCCCAAGCAGTGGCTAAAGTCAACTGATAGCCGCAGTTAACTGGTAAGTTTGGCTCTAGGACTACAGATAAATATAAACCTCCTGCTGGCGAAGCCCACTGTCGTCCCCATTGTCCCCGTCCAGCTGTTTGTTGTTCGGCAATAATGACCGTTTCTGGTTTTGCCCCCTGCGCGATCGCATCCCAGGCTTTCTGGTTGGTCGAGGGTAGACTCTCGTAGACTTCTACAGCAAAATCCGCTTCTGCTACCATTGGAGCAAGAATTGCTAATAGCTTTTGTCGGTCTAGTGTCACGCTGGCAAGTGCAAACTGTGTCAATTAAGTTAGCATTAATTTGCTGAAAATAAACCTGTCATGCTGTGCTTTTACAGTAGATGGCAGTTTGGCTAATTTAGTTTCATTTTGTTTGCTAATTGTTTGCTAATTTTTAGATTTAATCCATGCATACTTGGGATTGGCGCGGTTGCGAAGGTTTTCTCTATCTATCCTGTAGCTTGTTAGAAGCATTTCCCCACGGTTTTTTTACGCGACATTTTCATCCTCATGCTCCCCACGACTTGACCTCAGCTTTACACCCAGAAGCCGAGGCTTATCGCGTCAAGCAGGTACATGGGAATGTTGTCGTGACTCCATCAGAGATGAGGGGTGAGGAGCGAGGAGCGAGGAGCGAGGGGTTGAAGAGAGTTGAGGCGGAGAAAGCAATCCCAAATCCCAAACCTCAAATCCTAAATTCCCCCATACTCCTCACTCCTCACTCCTCGCCCCTAGTTGAGGCAGATGGATTGCTCACAGAACAGCCGCTACAGGCAGTTTGGGTAGCGAGTGCCGATTGTACGCCTGTATTAATTGCCGATCGCCATACGGGACGAGTTGCAGCCGTTCATGCAGGCTGGCGGGGAACGGCGATGAAAATTGTGCCGCAAGCGATCGCTCGTTTGCAAGCACAAGGTAGCAAAATTCAAGATTTGCGCGTCGCTTTGGGTCCGGCGATCGCGGGGAGTGTCTATCAGGTTTCTCAACAGGTAGCAGCTGAAGTTGGAGCTAGCATCACTGCAACTGAAGCCAAAACCGAAATTCTCGACTTTTTAACTGAAATACCCAACTCCCCTTTATTACCCGACTCTCACCCAGAGAGAGTCCGGTTGGATATCCGGCGCGTTATTACCTTGCAATTGGAGCAATTGGGTATTAGTCCCGAACAAGTGGCGATCGCTCCTCACTGTACCTACCAAGAACCAGAACGTTTCTTTTCCTATCGTCGCGACAAACAGAAAAAAGTTCAATGGTCGGGAATTATTAGCCAATAAGGTAAGTCAAAAGTTAAAAGTCAAAAGTCAAAACTAACTATTCACCAATGACAAATGACCAATGACTAATTAATACGCTAAACCACGATATTTCAGATGCCGTGTCGGTTGTGGTGCGATCGCTTGTGTAGCTGGACGAGCACCAAAACTTACACCCCGATATTTTCCTACTAATTGTTTAGTGACTACTGGAGCTGATTGATTAGATTTGGTGTAAGCTAAACCACGATAAGAAAGTTGCATTTGTTACTTCTCCTTGAAGCAATATGTGTTTGATGAACGTGTAAATAAAACAAATTTGAATACAGTAGATTCCTTGCTAAAGTTGATTTCTGAAAAGATTTTGAACGCGATACAGATATTATGGAATTGCCAGAAATCCAGTGAAAAGAATTACCGTTGTCTTACTCTTAACTACCTCTCGATAATTCATAATTTCGGATTTGAAATTATGAATTTTTGTGACTAGATGCAAGTTGAAAGCGCCAATTCATTGCCCGTGGCTGCACGGACTCTGGGAAAGGGCGCGGCGTGGGTTCAAACTTTTGTCCAAGTTATGCAGTTGAGCTGAAAAAAACTTCTGAAACCGAAAATTAGAGTAGGGTTGGCAATGCCCACCCACCAGAAAAGTATCTGTTTTTCGTAATTATTTAGAATGGCAATACTGCTATTCTCAGCGAGATGAATTACACAAATCTGTGGAATGCATATCTGTGCGCCCCAACGAATTTATTTCACCTGCATGAGAAACACTATGTTACCGATTTCTATCTCTTACGCGCAGCTTGATGTTTATCCTCTGGTTTGTCAGCAGATAGCCTGCCTGTATCTTATGCAGTCCGACACGAGAAATCTGCTGAGGAATGTCACGAGTTACGCTCCACAAAACCGTTACATTTGTCATTTGGGCGAATAGAATTCGCGACTACACAATCGTAGACGCATAGCGGCTTGCCGTAGGCTAGTCCGCCTGCACGGATTGATGGAAAGTCAAGGTCTGAACCCTTGCCTTGCGGGTTTTGTCTGTGTAGCTGAGCCAGTGCGTTGCGGAGCCAGTTCGCAAGAGCGGGGGGAATCCCCGCTCTTGCGAACTGGCGTGGAGGTCTTCTCCGTTGTAGCAACTGGCGTGCGAATTCTATTTGCCTGCTGCAAGCTCTAGCACTGCATAACGTGTCACTGGCATTACTGCATTATGTGTCAATGGTGGCACTGCATTATGTGGCAAAATTAAAGACGGTGTTAAGAAAAAACTTTAATAGGTAATCCCGTGACAACTGCTACCGCTGCTCGTCGTGTCGTGTTTCCTTTCACCGCTATTGTGGGTCAGGACGAAATGAAACTCGCCCTTTTACTCAACATTATTGACCCGAAAATTGGTGGGGTAATGATCATGGGCGATCGCGGGACTGGCAAATCCACCACGATCCGCGCTTTAGCTGACCTATTGCCAGAGATTGAAGTTGTGGCAGACGATCCGTTCAACAGCCATCCTAGCGATCCTGATTTGATGGGAGATGCAGCACGGCAGAAATTAGAACAAGGTGTAGAAATTCCCGTCGCTAAGAAAAAAATTACTATGGTCGATCTGCCATTGGGAGCGACAGAAGACCGAGTTTGCGGCACGATTGACATTGAAAAAGCTTTATCTGAAGGTGTCAAAGCTTTTGAACCAGGACTGCTGGCAAAGGCAAATCGCGGTATTCTCTACGTCGATGAAGTTAACCTACTTGACGATCACCTTGTAGACGTATTGCTAGACTCCGCCGCCAGTGGTTGGAATACTGTAGAACGGGAAGGCATTTCGATCCGTCACCCCGCCCGTTTCGTTCTCGTTGGTTCTGGCAACCCAGAAGAAGGTGAATTGCGCCCGCAACTGCTCGATCGCTTCGGAATGCACGCGGAAATTCATACTGTAAAAGAACCAGCCTTGCGGGTACAAATTGTGGAACAAAGGTCGGATTTCGACCAAAATCCACTGCAATTTTCTGACAAATATCAGCCACAGCAACAAGCTTTACAACAACAGCTGATTAAGGCTCAAGAATTGTTACCTTCAGTACAAATGGATTACGATCTGCGGGTAAAAATTTCTGAAGTTTGCTCCGAACTTGATGTTGATGGCTTGCGGGGTGACATTGTAACCAACCGCGCAGCTAAAGCGATCGCGGCGTTTGAAGGTCGTACTGAAGTCACGGTAGACGATATTCGTCGCGTCATTACTCTATGCCTGCGTCACAGACTGCGGAAAGACCCCTTAGAGGCGATCGATTCTGGCTACAAAGTAGACAAGGCATTTAGCCGCGTGTTTGGCATTGAACCAACGACGGATGAAATGCCAGAAAAAACAGCGCAAGCTAATGGTATTGGACAAGCAGGCGGACGCTATCGCTAGCCTTAAATTCCTCATGTTTGAGCATTTTGACTTTTGTACGGGCGGGTTTGAACCGCAGAATCACTTGTTCTAGAACAGGTCTGCCCAAAAAACCCACCCTTACGAATGCTTGACTTTTGTACGGGTGGGTTTGAACCGCAGAATCACTTGTTCTAGAACAGGTTTGCCCAAAAAACCCGTCCCTACGACTTTTGAACTTTGACTTTTGACTTGCATATGAGAATTTGGCTAATTTGGTGGAACACTCTAGTTTTTTCTTGTCAGCACAATCCACCTCAGCTGATCGAAATGCTGATGTTATTGCTAGCAACTATATTACTGGGAACTTGGCTGATTTCACCCCACTGGTCTTACCAAGCATTAGCCTGGAGTTACTTAATTGGGGTATCAGCTTCCATGTGGATACGTGAAGCGATCGCCCCTACCTACCAAGCGCGTCCCACCCAAGTTATTGCCGTACTGTTATTTATCCTCAGCCTCTACGGTTTTGCTGACTTGTTTCAATATTTGTAGAAGCGAGTAGTCAAGTCTTCCTACAAAATCTCTGACTCAGCTGGTACGATTTTCGGCAGGGGCAAGGTAGAAGTTTCTGTTGCGATCGCCTCTTTACCCAATTGCCAAGTACCCACCTTTTCTGCACCCGCTTGCTGTAGTGTTTTTAATAAATCGGCGCTAGAAATTATCAATTCATCAACATCAATCCCGCTATAAGCACTAGGATACCTGTCTAGCCGCTTAATGCCTTCTCCTAATAAAATGACTGCCCCGTGCCAATTCTTATTACCCAGATGATAAAGCCCTACAGCAACTTGCAAAACTCCCTGGTAGAAAGTTTTTTCCGGTTCGGTTGCTTCCATCCATAAGGCTTCTAAGGTATCGTGACAGGCGTAGAACTGCCCTTGATTGAACTGTTCTACACCCTGCCAAAACTCCTCAGGTTCCTCTTGATTCAAGATTTTATCCCTCACACGCAATTGTTAGATCGGGGCGGGTTCATCCACTTTTTCTAATGGAAGTAGAGATTTTTAGTGAACCCACCCCTACTGTTCGTCAATGACAAATGACCAATGACCAATGACCAATGACGAATTAACTATCCCATGCTTTCTCGCACGGTTTTGATGTATTCTAGATCGATGTCCTGTTGTTCTCCAGCAAAGTCGTTGTCTGGAGTTAAGAACAGCATACAGTGACACTCTTTACGTTCGCGCATTGGTACACAAGGGCAATTCCAGAAAGTTGCGTGAACTTCTGCTTCCTTGTCTTCATAATGGCGACAGGGACATAAAGGCGCACCAAGATCGTCTTTGTGTTTGGCAAGCCCTTCCACCACTACAGCTGTCACGGAAGGATCGGCGCAAAAATATGTTCCCGTGCGCTTGGCGTAAGTCTGAGAGAACTGCCACATTGCCTCTAGGCTTTTCTCAGTCGATAGAGCGTTGTTTTCTGATGGGTTCATAACCTTTCTTGACGAATCTTTAAGTTTTGTTTACAAGAGCTGAAGCATTGTTTCTAGCATTTTAACAACATAGATGTTGCAAAAGTGAATATAAGTCGTAAGTTAAGAAGCCGCTAGTCACCAGTCACTATTCACCAGATGATTAAAGTTTTGCTTTGGACAACTCATCGTGTAACGCCCGTAAAGTAGGGTATTGAGAGCGCAGTTTCGTGATGTATTCCGTCCAATCAGATCGAGTGTTGCACGATTCACAGACAGCCTTGATTCGTTGTAAATGTTGGACGGCTTCTCGATAGGCAGAGCGACTTTTTTGCTCGATCGCCTGCGTAGCTAATTGTTTGTAAAGCGCGATCGCCATTTGGGGATGGGTAGTTTCGATTGCCTTGGCTAGGGGTTGGCGAAATCTAGACTGCTCCCATTGTTTGAGCTGGGGAAATAATTCTAGCACCCGCTCGATATTTTTCTCATAAAAGGCAATATGTGTCAGCAAGAGCAGCTGTTTGTTCTGCTGGAGTTTTTGTAGTACGTTATCTCGCAGTTGTTCCCGTGTAAGGGTTGTAAATCTGTGGCATCGCCTCCATATCTTCTTGACGTAGGGCGCGTTGCGCTTGACGGCGATAGATTGACAAATCCAGAGCTTTTCCTGGCTGCGGCTGAGCTGTAGAAAGTTCTACCAATGACAGTAAACTGGGATAACGCTGTACCATCAACTCAACTAGCTCGATCAAATCTTCGCGACTGCGAGTAGCAAGCATTTCGCTTAGGGGTGGTATGGCGTGAAAAGTGTCGGGCTGGTGGATGTAAGCCAGTAACAAAGCTATCTGATGCTTGCAGAGTCCGCCCCAATCGTAGGGGCAAGTACAATCAGCACTGACAACTCCCTGTTTGCCCAATTTGATGCGAGGCTGGTAAAGTTCGGAACCTTGACAATCTGCCCACAAGACTAAATCTTGACGCATTGGGTTGAGAATTCTGCCTTGGCGATAATAGCGATCGCCACGCTGAAAACTTTGCTCTGTCGCTAGTTTGCGAATTTGTGCTTCAGTCAGACGAGGTAAAGTCGCGATCGCCATATGCCTTGTCTCCCGTATAGTGCTTTGAGCGCATAAAATTCGCGACTACACAAACATGGACGCATTCATGTAGCTTGCTTCCCCGTAGGGGTAGTGTGGCGAAGCGTTTAGCGGCTTGCCTTAGGCTAGTCCGCCTGCGGGGACTGTCCTATATTAAGTCTCTTAACCCGCTTAGGCGGGTTTTGCCCATATAGCTGCGAATTTTATTTGCCAAGCTTCCTAGAAACAAATTTTACTACAAACTATTTTTTGCTTCCTGGGATACAGCTTCAACTTCGTCTTTGGCTAACTGCTCGATCAGAGTCCGAGCTTGTTCGCCGCCCAATTTAGCTAAAGCTTGCACGACGCGATAGCGAATTTGCCAATCGGGGTTGGTAGCAAAAGGAACTAGTAATTCTATTGCTTGCGGATTGCCTAAATCTCCCAGAGAGCTAATTGCCGCAGTTTTATCTAACTCGCTACCCGATTCCAATGCTTCTTTTAATAAGTCAAAAGAGCGCGGATCGCCCAATTCACCCAGAGTTGCAATAATACTAAACCGCACTAACCACTCGGGCGTACTGTGATAGACTTGCGCTAAATCTGCAAACGCATCAGTTAACTTCAGCGCTCCCAGACAGTCAGCTGCAGCAGCTTGTACGTCTGGTTCGGGGTCGTTGAGCAGGCGATCGCGCAATACATTTAAACTAGTATTTAAATCTTGTCCTCCCAAAGTGTCCAACTGACTCACTGCTGAGTAGCGCACTCTGGCGTTGGGGTCATCAATTGCCTTGAGCGCCAACTCCAGCGCAACTCCTTTATCTTCCAATTCGCGAACTTGATTCATCGCCCGCAAGCGATCGCCCAAATCCTGCGAATCGAGTAATTGCTTTACCGATTCTGGACTAACAGCCATTTTGAATTTGTTATTTTGTATTTGGTAATTTGTATTTACTCTTACCATTTTTTAGGGGCAAGAAGTTACAAGTCGGAAGTTAGAAGCCAGAAGTCAGGAGGCAAAAGTCGGAATTAACTGGTCACTGGTCACTGGTCACTGATAACTGAATCACTGCTCGCTGGCTGCTAAGTCGCGCACGATATCGCCGCGAGTCAAAATTCCAATTACCTTACCGCTAGGATCGACGACGGGTAAACGCTGGATCTTGCGATCGTGCATGAGTTGCGCTGCATCTCGCAATGGTTTATCAGGAGCAACGGTAATCAAATCCTGACTCATCACCTCTCCCACCGTTTGCCCTAAAGCTTTATGCAAATCTCGTTCGTATTGAGCCGGATTTTTTAGGAAAATCACGCTATCAAGAAACATGATGTAAGCCGGAGGAGTGACCCCCGTTTCTTGCCACATCAGATCTGTCTCTGAAATCGTACCGATCAACTTGCCTGCATCGTCTACTACAGGTAAACCACTAATACGCTTTTCTGCTAAAAGCTTAATTGCATCATGCAATGAAGTTTCTGGACGCACTACAATTGGGTCGCGGGTCATGACATCGGCAACAGTCTTAGGCATTTACAAACAGCTCTCTTTTGCAAAATCCTCTAAGTTTATTTTAGAGGGTAAGGGATAAGTCAAAATTCAAAACTCACGCATTCAAAATTGAGAAATCAAAGCCTGACTCCTTACGACTTCCTCTATAGAAGGTGAAGACGCACTATATCTGTAATATGCCACGATTTCCAGTTACTTTTTCCTCATGGCTGTATATTTCAGCTTGAATTTTGGGCAATCTAAATTAGCAATTATTTCTCCAGAACGTCCGCCGCTATACGTTCGATCGTGATGTTAGGTCAAGCGAATAAAAGAACTATCAATTAACAAGTCATTATGGTACTACTAATATATCAAAATTTGCTCTACATAAAGATGTAACTTTACCAAAATACCAAAAATTATGGTATCTTCGTCAGCTACTTCAACTACTACCAAAGCTGTCCGAAAACTTCCCCTGCGCGCGATTTTGATTGTCCCCTTCGTGTTACAAATCTTTGCAGCAGTGGGAGTGACGGGATACCTATCTTTACGTAACGGACAAAGATCGGTCAACGACCTTGCGACTCAACTACGCCAACAGGCGATCGATCGCGTCAGCCAGCATCTTGATAGCTACCTAGCACTGCCACATCAGATTAACCAACTTAATGCTAGGGCGATCGAACAAAGTCTGATTAATCCTAAAGATCTCCGTAGTTTTGGACGCTACTTTTGGAAGCAAATGCGCGTGTTTCCAACATTTGGCTATATCAACTATGGCAATCCTAAAGGAGATTTTATTGGGATTAATCGCGAACCTGATAATAGTTTACGAATGGATTTTATCGAGCCAGCATATCTCGGCAGATGTTACGGCTATGCCACAGATAGTCAGGGCAATCCTACGAAACGAATTATGGTCGATGAATTCGATTTCCGTAAAGATAGCTGGTACACTGATGCGGTTAAAATAGGTCGTCCATTATGGAGCGAAATTTATAACTGGGATGACGATCCTTCCATTATTTCCATTTCTGCCAGCTATCTACTTTACAACAAAGATCGCTCTTTATTGGGTGTGATTGGCATCGATTTAGTCTTATCTCAAATTCATAGTTTTTTGCGTCAAATTAAGATTAGCCCTCAAGCCAAAATTTTTATCCTCGAACGCGATGGAATGCTGGTTGCAGCTTCTAGTAACGAGAAATTTTATACCTTAATCATGGAGAAGTAAAACGAATTTAAGCTTTGTCTAGCAAAGATTCTAATATTAAAGTTACAATGGAATATTTACTTCAAAAATTTGGTAGTTTAGCTCGCATTCAGCAAAGTCAAAAACTCAATTTAGAGATTGTCGGACAAAAAACTTTTGCTCAAGTTACGCCGTGGAAAGATGCTTACGGTTTAGATTGGCTAATTGTGGTCATAGTCCCAGAATCCGATTTCATGGGACAGATTAACGCTAACACGCGCACGACCATTTTATTATGTTTACTCGCATTAGGATTTGCAACGATCTTAGGACTCTATACTTCACATTGGATTACTCGTCCGATCCATAAGTTAGTGCAAGCTTCTGAAGACATTGCAGATGGCAATCTCGATCGCCAAGTAGAAGTTTTTTCTATTAACGAACTAGGAATATTAGGGCAGTCTTTTAACCGTATGGCACAGCAATTATGCGAGTCTTTCACAACTCTAGAACAAACTAACGAACAGTTAGAAAATCGAGTTGAAGAACGGACTGCTCAACTTGCTAGTGCTAAAGAGCAAGCAGAGGTTGCAAATCAAGCAAAAACAGAATTTCTTTCTAACATGAGTCACGAACTGCGAACTCCCTTAAATGAAATTTTAGGTTATGCTCAAATTCTCCAACGCGATCGCAATTTAACGACTCGGCAAATAGACGGTTTAGGTATAATCTATCGCAGTGGCAATCATCTTTTAACCCTCATTGAAGATAGTTTATATCTTGCCAAAATCGAAGCTCGTAAAATGGAACTTTATCCTAGCGAATTTGATTTACAGTATTTTTTAGAAAGCATTACTGGCTTAGTTCGAATGAGGGCATTAGAAAAAGATATTAGATTTAAATCGGAAATTCAAACCGAACTACCAACTGGAGTTCAAGCAGATGCAAAACGTCTGCGTCAAATATTAATTAATCTTTTAGGTAATGCTATAAAATTTACCGATCGCGGACAAGTTACCCTGCGCGTTGCTATTAGTCATCCGTCATCAGTCATTGGCACACAACCAAAACAAATGATAAATGATGAAGGACAAATGACTATTCGATTTGAAATTATCGACACAGGTATTGGGATAACACCAAAGCAATTAATCAAGCTTTTTCGTCCTTTTGAACAATTTGGCGATCGCAAACAACGGCAGAGTGGTACGGGTTTAGGATTAGCAATTAGTTATCAACTTGTAGCATTAATGGGAGGCAAACTTAATGTCGAGAGTGAATTAGGTAAAGGCTCCACTTTTTGGTTTGAAGTCAACTTGCCAGTAGCAGAAATTGTTGCCGATCGCGCTCTCTATCATGCTAAAAAAGTGGGGCGCGCTCGCTATTGCGTCTATTCAGTCAGCAGGGAGCAGGGAGCAGTGACCAGTGACCAGTGACCAGTTAATTCTCTACTTACGACTTACGACTTACGACCTATTCTGTTCTACTACCAATTAACCAAACTAATCTTCCTACCAACCAACCAAGAATTGCGTAAGCTGCAATTGCTACAAGTGCATTAATTTCAAAAACCTGGGAATTGCCAAACTTTGGTGTACCGAATAGGTTGGCAACTGGAGCGTAAAAAGGCTCGGAGAGATTATAGATAAATTGAGCGAATGTATTATCTGGATTCGCCCCAAACAGCCGCAAAATCATTCGTAACAACAGCAGCATCCCCAGCGCTCCGGCGAGGAAGTAAATAATTTGTACTAGTTTGCTGACAGTAGCATTACGGCTAGCCAGTGTCACTCGCCGTTCTGCTTCACGTAGCCGAATTTCTTCATGTCGCTGTCGGTCGTCATCTCTCATTTGCTCCTACCTGTACCTTGCGATCGCGATTTTTTCTGTAAGTTAATTTTAATTTTAAAAAAATTATCCAAGTCTTAAGGGTGAAACAAATCCGTATTTTTCAAATCTTCATCGAATTCTTCATTGTACACATACCTAAATTACTCTTGCTTAAGTCACGATAAAAGCACGACTGTCAAACATTTAGTTGTTTTTTCTATCCTCAAAGTTAACCGCTAATAGCTAGCTAATCATAGCTATTTCCTGCAATGGTCGATATAAATCAGAGATCTTCTATCTTAATTGTTGACGACAGCCCGCTCAATGTTAAAGGTTTGTTTAAAATCTTACAACACTCTGGGTTTATAGTTTCTGTTGCAAACAGCGGTGAAAATGCTTTATTGAAAATCAAAAATAGATTACCAGATCTAATTTTATTAGACGTAGTAATGGTAGGAATGAATGGCTTTGAAACTTGTCGTCATCTCAAAGCCAATCCAGCAACTCAAGATATTCCAGTTATTTTTATTAGTGCTTTAGATGAAGCAACCAATAAAGCCGAATGCTTCGCAGTTGGCGGAGTTGATTACATTACCAAACCCTTTGCAGTCGAGGAAGTGTTAGCGCGAGTCAGGCATCAATTGGCATTGCGTGCAGCCAAAATAGAAATCGAACGGCTTAACCAAGAACTAGAAGCAAGAGTTCGCCAGCGAACGCTGCAACTAGAGGCAGTCAACCGACAGTTGCAACAAGAAATTAGCGATCGCCATCAAGTACAAGAGCAGTTAGTCTACAGTGCTTTGCACGATGCCTTAACCCATCTCCCCAACCGTACTCTATTGATGGAACGCTTGGAAATGGCATTACAACGGGTAAAACGATATCCAGACCATTTATTTGCCGTTTTATTTATCGACTTAGACCGCTTCAAAACGATCAACGACAGTTTAGGGCATCAGGTAGGCGATCGATTGCTATTGGCGATCGCCCATCAGCTACAACAACTCGTCCGCTCCACAGATACAGTTGCTCGCTTAGGCGGAGATGAATTTATCATTCTCCTCGACCCAATTCAAGATATTAATGATGCGATTCGAGTCGCCGAGCGAATTCACACCCAATTGCGATCGCCACTGCAACTCGCAAGCAGAGAAGTATTTATCAGTGCTAGTATCGGTATCGCTGCGAGTGCAACTCACTATCAGCAAGGCTCAGAGCTGCTGAGAGATGCAGATATAGCCATGTACCGTGCTAAGGAGCAAGGCAAAGCGCGGTATGAAATTTTCGACCGAGCCATGTATGCTGAAGCAATCCACAAACTGCAAATCGAGAACGATCTGCGTCAAGCAGCAGTCGGACAAGAGTTTCACCTCAATTACCAGCCAATCGTCTCTTTAGATACAGGTAGAATTATCGGTTTTGAAGCGCTACTACGCTGGCTGCATCCCGAACGGGGTTTGATTTCTCCATCCCAGTTTATCCCGATTGCTGAAGAAACTGGATTAGTTGTTCCGATTGGTGAATGGGTGCTTTTCACAGCTTGCAGCCAAATGAAACAATGGCAAACTAAATTTTCTCATCCACCCGCCAAAATCAGCGTTAACCTCTCGCTGAAACAATTGCGAGAACCCGATTTTCTGGAGAAGATAGATCGCATATTAACCGAAACGGAAATTGCAGGCGAGAGTCTCAATCTAGAACTGACCGAAAGTATGCTCATGGACAACGTGGAAGAACTGATCTTCGTTCTCGGACAACTGCGGGCGAGAAATATTCGCCTGAGTATTGATGACTTCGGTACGGGTTATTCTTCTCTCAGTTATTTACACCGTTTTCCGATTGATTATTTAAAAGTAGACCGAGCTTTTATCAGTGGGATTGGAACTGGTGGCAAATCTCGTCAGATTGCAGCCACAATTATTTCCCTAGCTCACCAGTTAGGAATTAAAGCGATCGCCGAAGGCGTGGAAACTCCAACTCATTTACAACACTTACATGCATTAGATTGTGAAGAAGCACAGGGATATTTATTTTCTAAACCCCTAGATTTAGCAGCCGCAGAGTCTTTAATTTTGACCAATCCTCAGTGGTGAGTTAACAAAGTTGCGATTGGTTGATGGCTTCAGTTTCAAATGCGATCGCTTCACGTCCGATGCAGCATTTTTTGCTTGAGTATGTAAAAGTCCGATCGCTTTGCTAGCAAGCTTGGGGGTCGAACCTTTAACACGAGCGGATAGCAAGCCAAGACAAATACGAGTCGGACTACGGTTGAACAGAGTAAAGCCCAACCCGCGCCTTGCAATCCCAACCGAGGTACGAGTAATAACAGGAAGGGAATGCTCAGCCCCAAGCCAATTGTTTGTAGTAGCGTCACCGTTCCAGGTCTTCCTAATGCCATAAATGCTTGTGCCAGTATCCAGACACTACCGTCAACCACAGTCATCACTACCAGAATGCGAAATACAGGAACAGCTCCCATAAACTCAGTACCGTAAAGCAAGTTGAGCAGCATCGGTCCTACTATAAACAAAATTGTAGCTGCCATAGTCGTCAGAGCCGTGCTGATCCGCACTGCCATCCCAGTTACAGCAACAACTTCTGCTATGGGACGAGCTGCTGTTTTAGGTAACAGTACTGTGACAATCGAATGCTGAAACAGATTCAGCATCCGGGATAAGCTCAGGGAAATCACATATTTTCCCATAGCTTCGGGTGCTAACAAATTGATCACTAGCGCTTGATCGACTTGTACTGATAGCGTACCGATTAGATCGATACCGTATGCCCTCAAACCATAACTCACCAGACGTTGGTAAGATTTTCTCAACCCGCTTAAACGGGGACGAAAGCGCTGCCATACGCAACGCGATAGCCAAAAAAATATCGGGAGACTGGGAAATGCATAAGCAATGACAGCAGTAAAAGGAGTGAGGTTGGCTGAAACTGCTAGTCCTGTCAAGATGACTAATGTTGTTAACGGTTGCAGATATTGTGCTTGATTTGCAGTTTTGAAATTGTAATCTGCTTCCAGTGCTGCGGTATAAATAGTTGTCAGCATGATTATAGGCGACAGCACCATAAACCATTGAGCGTAGCGGATGACTTCTGGCGAATATTGAGTTAACCACTGCGGGATGAAAAGTATACCTGCGATCGCCGCAACTATACCTAATATCGTACCCAGGACGAGGGTAGCAGAAAAAATCTCTGATTCCTGCTCTGGGTTGCGTTTGAGATAATAGCGTAAAGCAATTGGCAGTCCCAAAGTCATACTAAAAGCTAAAAATTGGGGCCATAGAGCGATCGCTGCTTGTTCGCCTCGCCCATCAGGTCCCAAAATACGTGCTGTAATCGCACCCGTACATGTATTAGCAGCTAAAATCAGTATCTTCGTCAGTAGTGTTTGCAAGGTAGCAGCAGTCGCGCCACGTCCCGCTAGTACCCAACGAACACTAGCACTTACAGTTTTCATCCATTCAACTCCAGTCTCATCAAAGCTCGAATACTCGTTTTCTATTAATTCCTCTCAAGATCGGGAATAAATAGTGAAAAAAGGTCTTATTTGCCCTATATCAAAATTCTTTCTCCATTTAACAAAAAATAGCTATTAATAGTTGTTGATTGCCCATTGATAGCTACTTCAAAACATATTTCCAAAGGAACTTGCCTCGACAACGGCATTTGTTAACGCTAATGGAGTAAGGGAACATTGTAAATTTAACCATAGATAGATGCAAAGAAATGTAAATGAGAAAAATAATTTCTTCGCAGTTTTGTCAGTACTTATTCTCGTTTGCTAATTTATACCTCATTCAATCGCTAAGCTATTCGAGTGGCATCTATTACTGATGAAAAAATAGTCTCTATTGCTACTTCAACTGCTACATTGTGTAGAGGTATTACATACAATGCCTACCTCCCTTTCAGGCAGTGAGAGTGAAGTATGGAAAGAACGATCGAGAGTGATAATAGTCACAACTTTCCCAACTTCAGATAGAGAGTGAAGATAGAAGCAATTATGGCAGGACACAGTAAATGGGCGAATATTAAACGTCAAAAAGCAAGGGTTGATGCCGTTAAGGGAAAAACATTTACGCAATTATCGCGGGCAATTATTGTGGCGGCGAGAAATGGCGTACCCGATCCGGCGGGAAATTTTCAGTTACGAACGGCGATTGAGAAAGCCAAAGCAGCAGGCATTCCAAATGAAAATATCGAGCGAGCGATCGCTAAAGGCGCGGGTACGTATGAAGACTCTGCCAATTTAGAAGAAATCCGCTATGAAGGTTACGGTCCTGGTGGCGTGGCGATTTTGATTGAGGCTTTGACTGACAACCGCAACCGTACTGCTGCCGACCTGAGAGCTGCCTTTAGTAAAAGTGGGGGAAATTTAGGTGAAACAGGCTGCGTTAGTTGGATGTTCGAGCGCAAAGGAGTCGCGCTGGTTTCTGGCGAAGTAGATGAAGATGAACTGTTAGAAGCATCTCTAGAAGGTGGCGCGCAATCCTATGAAATTAGCGAGGATGAGCGTGGGCGCTCGGCTGATGTGATTACAGAGATCGGCAATTTGGAAGCTCTAACTCAGACGCTGAAGGAAAAAAGTTTTGTTGTAGACGAAGTAGAATTGCGCTGGATTCCCAGCAATACAATAGAAATTACCGATCCAGAACAGGCGCGATCGCTTTTGAAGTTAATCGATGCTCTAGAATCTTTGGATGACGTGCAGAACGCTACCGCTAACTTTGAAATGAGCGATCGGTTAATGGCGATGAACTTTGCTCGATCTACACAGGGAGCAGGAAGTAAGGAGCGCGCGAGCAGCGAGTGGAGCTTCTGAGCAGATGAAAAAGTCATTGCACGAGCGCGAACTTGCAGTCAATAGACTTTTCATTCAGAAAATTAATCGGGACGCATAGCCGTGCGCCTTTGTTGAGTATGCATTTTGTATGTACCTCGTTTAGCTAGAAGTGTCGGTGAATCTCTCTGCAGTTATACGGTAATGGCTAATTAGTCAAGTGCCGCTTTTAGAATTTTCAGTTATTAAGTGGTAAATTGTGAAAACCTTTTCCAGAAGAAATATTGGCGATCGCTCTACCAATAATAGAAACCATTAGAAACAAGATTTATTTGTGCTTAAAGATATTTCTACTACTTTGCTATATCTAAAACTTAGAGTATGATTTTATACGCAAGTTCATTTGTTTCCATTTTAATCTGTAACCCTAATGCTCAAGGAGATTGGATATAAAGTCTGGCAATTGAAAACTGAATTCGTTTATAGAATAGCGTTGAAAAAATATGCTAAGTCACTGCCCGCGCTTTCTCCAGCCGACCGGCAAATTGTCGATCGGTTGCAGCAAGAGGGAGTTTATGTTACCTCTTTAGAAAAGTTGGGATTTGCTTCCACTCCACAATTACTTGATGCTTGCAGCAAAGTTCTATCTTGTACAGAACCCGAACGCGATCGGGGTGTGGCAAAATCTCCGCTTCAAATCTACACTCTATCAGAATTAACAGATTTTTCTTCATGGGGAAATGACAAGCGACTGCTTGACATCGTGCAAAACTATATCGGTTTACCCATCAAATTTCAAGGTATCCAGTTACGACGAGAATCCAGTCATCCACATCAGTTTGGCGCGATGCTGTGGCATAAGGATGGAGACGATCGCCGTAGTATAAAGGTCATCATATATTTGAGTGATGTTGACCGAGAGCATGGACCTTTTGAATACATTCCTAAATCCGTCACTGCGGCTGCTTGGCTGAGATTTCGGATCGATTATCAGATTTTCCGCACGGGTTTTTCCGGTCTGAAAAACGAAAAGATGGAGCAACTCGTCCCTAGATCTGCATGGAAGTCGTGTGTTGGAGCTGCGGGTACAGTGATACTTGTCGATACTCACAGCGTTTTCCATCATGGCAGCCTGCGTGCGGCAGAGCGCTCAGCTCTATTTTTTGTTTATACGGCTCGACACCCAAAACGCCCAGATCTTTGCCGCCGGTATAGCCATCCCTCCCATCCCAGACCCAATTTATCGCACAACGCTCAAACATCTGAAGCAGCAGTAAACCTCGAAGTTTGACACTTCCTGACTTCTGACTTCATCATGACTTGCTTACCCTGCGGATTCGCGGCAAAATGAAGATAAGTAAATATTCTTAATCAACTCGATATACTTTGTTAGACATGGCGTTCGAGCAACTTTCGCAGACAGTTTCACCCCCGCAAGCGATCGCACCCGATAACGGTTTTGACTACGACTTGGCGATCGTCGGTGGTGGAATTGTGGGCTTAACCCTTGCCTGTGCTTTGAAAAATTCGGGGTTGAGGGTGGCACTAATTGAAGCAAAGCCATACTCCGTAGCAGCGATGAAGGGGCAAGCATACGCCGTTCACATGTCTTCGCGACTAATTTTATCGGCAATCGGTGTCTGGGATAAAATTCTGCCTGGAATTGAAACGTTTCACCATGTCAAACTTTCCGATGCCGATTGCCCAAGCGTGGTAGAGTTCCACCCAAAAGATTTGGGGACAGAGGTTATCGGTTACGTTGCCGAACACCAAGCTTTATTAACGCCTCTACAGGAATTTTTGCAGGAATGCGCCAACGTTGAGTATCTATGTCCGGTGGAGGTGGTGCGAACTGAGTTTCAATCGCATGGAGTCGAGCTGACACTCAACGTCTCAGGGAAGTCACAGCAGATCTGCACGCGGTTGTTAGTCGCAGCGGATGGGGCGCGATCGCGGATTCGCCAAAATGCGGGAATTAAAACCTGGGGCTGGCAGTACTGGCAATCTTGTATTGTCGCTTTTGTCAAGCCAGAAAAATCCCACAACAACACAGCTTACGAAAAATTCTGGTCGAGTGGACCCTTTGCCATTCTACCCCTGCCAGGAAATCGCTGCCGTATTGTTTGGACTGCTCCTCATGCCGAAGCAAAAGCTTTATTGGAATTGGATGACGCGCAGTTTCTCGCCGAACTCACCCGCAGGTATGGCACTCAGATGGGAGAACTGCAACTAGAAGGCGATCGCTTTATGTTTCCGGTGCAGTTGATGCAAAGCGATCGCTATGTGTTGCCGCGTCTGGCACTGGTGGGCGATGCCGCTCACTGCTGTCATCCCGTGGGCGGACAAGGCTTGAATTTAGGAATTCGCGATGCTGCGGCTTTAGCTGAAGTGCTACAAACAGCCGCTTGTCAAGGAGAAGATCTCGGCAGCTTGCAGGTACTCAAACGCTACGAACGCTGGCGCAAGCGAGAAAATTCAGTGGTTTTGGGTTTTACCGATTTATTAGATCGGACGTTCTCGAATAATTATTTACCCGTGGCGATCGCTCGTCAATTCGGCTTGTGGGTTTTGCGGCGCGTACCTATTGTCAAGAGATCTACCTTACAACTCATGACTGGTTTAGGAGGGCGTTTGCCTCAAATAACAGCGACCAGCGATCGGTGACCAGTTATCAATTAGATAGCTGAATTTTTACCACTTTTTATATGGTAAAAATTTTCCCGACATGATCACTTTGACGCGATCGCCTTTGGGATCTTCTTCTTTCTCTACATCTAAAGTAAAGTCAATTGCACTCATAATGCCATCGCCGAATTTTTCATGAATTACGCTTTTGAGTGGCATTCCATACACTTGCATGATTTCATAGAAGCGATATATGAGCGGATCTGTCGGTACGACTGGTCCTAACCCTTTGAGTGGGCATTCTGTTAGGTCTGGCGCTAATGTTGTCGGTAGTCCAATCGCCGATAAAATCTTTTCTGCCTCTGCCTGAGAAGCACTAGCTTGACGGTAAAAGACTGCGGCAATCCAAACTTCATCCCTGCCGACTGCTTTTTCTAAATCGACAAAGGACATCCCTTTTTCTTGTTTTGCTGCTAAGAGTTTTTGCGTAATTTCAGGCAGCATTTTTTTACCTCTCAATTGCTCGTTTCATGTAATTGTATCGATTGTTCTATTTGGTTTTTGTGATGAATTTTACGGAAAAATACAGGAATTGTGTAGCAAAAGTCAAAAAGAAAAGAATAAATTTTTGATAGTTTTGCTCTCTACTACAAGGTAATCGCTCCTCTAAACCTTCCTAAATTGATTTCTGAAGTCAGCTCGATCGTTATTTGATTTTTTAGCTACAGCATCGCTTCAATTATGGTTTTGCAATTCAATTACGATTTCTATTGCATTGAATGAGAGTGAAAAGTACAGCTAGAATTTACACGCCATAATTACCGAAAATTACCGGATAGATTTGCCGATCGTCTTTACAATATTTTATGATTTGTGTCTGGAGCATTGGATTTATTTAAAAAGATCGTAAAGTTATCGGTATAGCTATTATTATTTTTCAGTAGTCTTTTATACTGAAGTGTTAGTTGTTTAACATTCTTATTGTTCGTTTAACCCCGATTCTCATTGAGTAGGACGAAATTTCCGAGGCAGGGTATGTAGCCATACATAAACGCCAGACTCCGAATCTCCATCAAGCTAATATTTCAAAGCAATTCACGGATGTCTGGAATTGGCACAACAACCTCATTTTCGTCCAATTTCATTTGGTTGTGTTGCGTCACTTCTAAGCTATATCAGATCGCTCAGACGTAGTAGCAACGGACAATCGCATTCTCGTGCCATGCAGTTATCGGAAGATCGTAGGGAATTCACGAAAATAGATGATTTCACTAATTAATTCTCAAAAACTATGGCTGAAGTTGCAACGGAGGTTTTTACAATACTTCGCAATCTCGCTCAAGCAGCCGCAGTGGTTGCTGATGTTTACATTTAGCCGCATTCAGATTCTGCGTTTTTTGGTGTTGCACTTAACTAAAAAACCTATAAAAATTGATTTTCTTAAAGAAAATTCTGTTTTTACAGATCTCGATCCAGATCGGGCGGTTAAAGCTTTAAAAAGCGATGGTTTGCATTTGGGGATTACGATCCCACCGCATCTGCTCAAAGAGATTGTAGATTTTGCCAGAACAGCGACTTACTACGGAAATGGAGACTTACAATTTCCATTCTCGCTGGCGAATCGAAGAGTGCAAGAAATGAAATCTGGCAAAAATTTTAGGATCGGCTATAACTTTAAGCCTGCATCTCAATGTATGGCAATTAGGAAGTTAGCAGAAGACCTGAAACTATGGGAGATTGCAGCAAAATATTTTGGCAGTCAGCCAATGCTTGCTTGCACCCAACTGTGGTGGACTTTTGTTAACGATGCACCCGCTGAGGGACGCGCTCAAGGTTTTTATCAATTTCACTACGATCTCGAAGACTACGCTTGTGTGAAATTCATGTTCTATCTCACAGATGTCGATCTATTGAGTGGTCCACACGTCTGTGTGAAAGGCAGTCATAGAAACAAAAAGCTAAGTCACCAGTTCTCTCTTTTGAGAGAAAGAGACGACAGCGAAATCAAAGAATATTACGGGAATGAGAATATAGTGACTATTTGCGATC
Organism: Chroococcidiopsis sp.; assembly: GCF_051657925.1. Lineage (NCBI taxonomy): Bacteria > Bacillati > Cyanobacteriota > Cyanophyceae > Chroococcidiopsidales > Chroococcidiopsidaceae > Chroococcidiopsis > Chroococcidiopsis sp. The sequence goes on along the minus strand of NZ_JBOFLP010000117.1, from coordinate 6,446 downwards.
GCGCCGGGGTTGGTTTCGCCGAAGACCCTTCCTGCTTTCACAAAGGAATTTTGCCCCAAAAGAGCGATCGCCTGATTCTGGAGTTTAAATTTACTCTAAATAACTACGGCATAATTTTGTAACAGTAGTAACCGTAGGGCGGGCATTGCCTACCATATTTAGGGAGTCTCCAGCTTCGATTCAATCTGCTCTAAGTTCAGGTTAAATTTAGTCGCGATCGCCTGAATTATCCGGTTTTCTTCAGGTGTTTTGTGTCCGTCCAATCGAGCGATCCGGCAGCACTGAGCCAATAAGGGAATCGCAAAGTCGCGGTTGAGCTGGTTTAGAAGCACCTCTAAAGGTTGGGGTGACTGAATGTTTCTAGAAATTCCCTCTAAGGAAGAAGGGCTGAGATTTAATTGCTTTAACTGTGGTTGGATCTCCGACCAAGTTTTTTCCGGGTGACTGGCAAGAATCATGTGGACTAAAACTCGATCCATGACCGCTTCTTGAGCGATCGCCGTTTCCAAATACTTTTTGCTTTGCTGTTCGAGTTGAGCAATTCCTGTTTTGGAGTTGAGGGTTTCTGGCGACTTCAATTTGGCTTCGTAAAAGCGACACGCAGCGTATCCCAAGGAGTAAAGCATAGCAGCGTTAGAACTCGCCCCAATAAATGCTCCAGCGAAGGGAACGTTACGCAATACTCCTAAACCCGCTAGCCTTAGCAACCGACCTCCTCCCAGTCCCAAGCCAAAAATGGTTAACACCTCTCCTTTGCGGCTAGGATCTTTTAGGCTGAGTCCGTAGGCAGCAGCAATTTGATGCACCATTTCTGCTTGCAGTTGGGTGGTTGCAGCTAAATCGACTGCTAAAAGCGCCAGTGCTACCCCTGGTAAGAAACTAGTAGCAAGTCCTATACCTCCAGCACGGGTGGCTTTTTCCACCATAATTCGGTGAGCGATTTGTTCGGGGGACTCTTCGGGATGCTCTTGCTGTAGTTTTTTGACGGCTACTTCTGCTTTGGCTAAATCTACGCTGTCTGTTGCCCCAATCAACCAATTGAGGTTGAGAAAGCGACTAATCCGTCGCACGAACCAGTTATTCCCTACCCATTCGATCGCTTCTCCGGCTTTTATCGTCGCGGGGGAGAGCCAATCGTGGACTTGTTGTAGAGCAACTTCTGGCAGTTGAGCGATCGCCCCTACTGCTTGACCTAATGTCTCAGAAAAGGACGACAATCCACTAGCCGCTTTTTCCCTGGAAGCTGAGACTGGCTGCGCCTCCATTGCCTGATTGTTTTGAGAAGGCGTGACTTGCACTTTAACTTCTTCAACTGAGGCTGGCGATCGAGCTGGCTGTCGCGAATTATCGTCCATTGTTCACCACTGTTGAGACGAACTTTACCTGTTGTGGTTGTAACGAAAAAGCGATTGGCTTGCTATCCCCCCCAAGGTGTAAGATTCTATGGACTCTGCTAGGGGATCGATCCTTACCTAGAAATTTTAGATTTTCTTATCATCTCGCTCTTTTGCTACGCTTCCGATCCCGCTTTCGGCATAAAATTTGTTAAAACGGCTTGACTTTCCCTGGTTCCTTCATTGCGATACCCGTTCACTTTACATTTCTAAATCTGATTATGGCTATTGGCTATGTCGCTCTTGTCCTCCACGCTCACCTACCCTTCGTGCGCCACCCAGAAAGTGACTACGTTCTGGAGGAAGAATGGCTTTATGAAGCGATCGCGGAAACCTACGTCCCTTTACTGCTGGTATTTGAAGGATTAAAACGAGACGGAATCGACTTTAAGATTACGATGAGTATGACACCCCCTTTGGTGTCAATGCTGCGCGATCCTTTACTCCAAGAACGGTTTGACACTCATTTAGCTAAGCTGGAAGAGTTAGCAGAGCTAGAAGCAGAACGTAACGCTCACAACGGTCACATTCGCTACCTTGCCGAACATTACGCCAGTGAGTTCAATCAAATTCGCCAATACTGGCAGCGCTTCAACGGCGATTTAGTCACGGCATTTAAGCAGTTTCAAGACAGTAACAACTTAGAAATCATCACTTGTGGCGCTACTCACGGCTACTTACCGTTGATGAAGATGTATCCCCAGGCAGTCTGGGCGCAGATTCAAGTCGCCTGCGAACACTACGAGCAAACTTTCGGACGACCTCCTAAAGGTATTTGGTTGCCTGAATGTGCATACTATGAGGGCTTAGAGCGAATGTTAGCTGATGCTGGCTTGCGCTACTTCCTCACTGATGGGCATGGAATTCTTTACGCCCGCCCTCGTCCCCGTTTTGGTTCCTACGCACCCATATTTACCGAGACTGGAGTGGCTGCTTTCGGTCGCGACCACGAATCATCCCAACAAGTTTGGTCTTCAGAAGTCGGTTATCCTGGCGCATCTGAATATCGCGAGTTTTACAAAGATTTGGGTTGGGAAGCCGAGTATGAGTACATCAAGCCCTATATCATGCCCAACGGACAGCGGAAAAATACAGGGATTAAGTATCATAAAATCACTGGTCGCGGTCTGGGATTGAGCGATAAGGCACTCTACGATCCCTACTGGGCGCGGGAAAAAGCAGCAGAACACGCTGGCAACTTTATGTACAACCGCGAACAGCAGGCTCGACATTTACACGGCATTATGCATCGTCCACCAATTATTGTCTCGCCCTACGATGCAGAGTTATTTGGGCATTGGTGGTATGAAGGTCCTTGGTTTATCGATTACCTATTCCGCAAGTCTTGGTACGACCAGCAGACTTATCAAATGACGCACTTAGCGGATTATTTACAGGAAAACCCGAGTCAGCAAGTGTGTCGTCCTTCGCAATCGAGTTGGGGTTACAAGGGATTTCACGAATACTGGTTGAACGAGACAAATGCTTGGATTTATCCCCATCTCCACAAAGCCGCTGAACGAATGATCGAAATTGCTTACCGCGAACCCGTTGATGAGTTGGAGTGGAAGGCATTAAACCAAGCGGCGCGGGAATTGTTGTTGGCGCAGTCTTCCGACTGGGCGTTTATCATGCGGACGGGAACGATGGTTCCTTATGCGGTGAGAAGGACGCGATCGCACTTGATGCGCTTTAATAAGCTCTACGAGGATGTCAAAATCGGCAAAATCGACAGCGGCTGGTTGGAGAAGGTAGAACAAATGGATAATATTTTCCCCGAAATCAACTACCGCGTTTATCGTCCTTTGTAGTTTACAGGTAGAAGGTACAAATTTATAGGTAGGGGCGCACAACCCGTGCGCCTCTGCGTTTAACCAGGTAAATTGTTGCTCGTATAAGCATCCATCCGATATGCAGGAGTGCGATCGCTGTAATCTATATCAGCACCAGTAATAGATTTGGCTAACTTTTCAAAAGACTTGCTGCGCCAGTTGCGATCGTGGATCGGTTTTCTTTGTTCTCCCAAAAAGTACGCTTGGGTTCCGATGACAGAAGCAGCTACCCAGCCAATTACCAACAGTGCAATTAGAATAGTCATCGCTGTTACCTCGTTTGAAGTTGTGTAACTTTATGTAAATAAAAGTAACAGTATCTTGATAGACGACTCAATACGTGCAGACCGAACATCGAGTAGGGAATTCCTCCCTATGACAGAGGGGCGTACAGATGTACGCCCCTACATTTCTTGAAAAAATTTCTATGAGATTAGAGGCTATCTGGGTCGATATTTAATTCTCTCAGCTTTTTCGCTAGGCGTTGTACTCTTTCCTCAGCTTGCTGGCGTGCGAGAGATTCTTCTTGTGGAGTCAGTAGTTTTCGCCTCGCTATCGGATCGTAAAAGCGCATTTGCCTGGAATTAACTTGTAATTCCAATCCCAATACCTTGCTGGATACGGATAGAGTGTCATCTGGGAAGCGATTGACTTCTATAGGAAAGTAGTTGGCTTCTACAAGGCGAAAACCTTGAATTTGAGGGCAATGCCCACCCTACGCGCTTCTTCCCAATTACCAATTACCAATTACCAACTCACTACGAAAACAAACTATATCTTTGCAGTTGTGTTTCAATTGTTTTTGGTAAAATTTTATTTAATTCTTTACCATCTTTAAATTGTAGAGTTTGTAAAGATGGTAAATCGAAGGGTAACTTACCTTCTATATCCCGTTGCATACGTGCGAGTAAAATTTGTTCAGACCGTTTTGTTTGAATCGCATAGCCAATTTCTACGCAAACATTAGGGCTAGGAATTAATTGATTCGTATCTTCTTGCAAAATGTTTGTAATTGGCGTACTATCGGCAATAAATAGTAAGCTCTTACGAATGTTAAGTAACATTTGACGATTAAGTCGGAGCGGATTCTCGTTGGAACGATATGATTCTACTAAGGATATGGGGAGGCGCGATCGCTTATTTAATATTTCTAATGCTTGTTGCAATCCTTCCCGCAAAATTTCGCTAGCTGCGCTATATTCTGTTTGATAAGATAAAAAAATTGTCGGGTCTTGTAAAGCCGATACCGCTTGCTTGGTAAAATAAATTTCGTGGCTGATTAAGTCAATATTAGAAATGATGTAACCGCCACTACCTTCAATATAAAACTCGACAGCTTCCCCTTCTAAATAACGTTGAAACCATGCTGATTTTTTGACCTCTTCGCTATCATTTAAAAAATCAGCTCTCAATCCCGATTTCAACAGGCTATTCTTGCTTAGTCGCAAGTCGTGAGGACGTTTTTCTAGTTCTTTGACTGGCTCGTATTTTTCTAGAAACCAAGCTTTGAGTGCAATAATTGCCATTCTCGATTCAACCGCAAAACAACAACACCCAAGCTAGCACTAGCTGAGGAATTTCCTCTCTCTTTTAAGCTTAGGTAGGGATATTCTGGACTTTACTTTACTACTATTAGTATAGCAAGAGCGAATATATTGCCCCCTATTTGCTAGTATCTGAGGAAATATCAACCTGTGAGTTGGGTGTTGGTGTTACTTGACGAGACAGATTAGAAATAAGCAGTTCTTTTTTACCTCTTAACTCAATAGAACTTGGCTTTTGAATTTGCCAATGGAAGCTTTTTTGCTTCAATTACTAATTTATCACTGCTAGTTCTAAACGCAATATCTTAGAAAATAATCTTTACCTTTTTAGACAAAGTTAAGTTTTGAAAAGCTAATTTGGTAATAGGTAATGGATAATTGGTAGTTGCGTGGTGGTGTGGTGCGTGAGAAGAGGTTACCGATCGCTGGTCACCGGTCACTGGTCACTGGTCACTGACTAAAGCTAGTTCCCGAATTTCTTGGCGCACGCTCATCAAGATTTTACCGAGATAGTTCTGACCCGTGCGATCGCAACCGCAGCCCCAATAGTAATCAGTCGGCGAGTTTTCTATCAGTAATTCGTCTCCAGTTGCAATCAAAATCGATTGAATATCTGGATAGGTAAGAAACTTCTGGCGCACGGCGACGTGCATGACCTGGGTTTTGACTTGTTCCCAATCGCAGCGAACTTGAAGAGTGCGATCGCGTCCTAGTGCGGCAGCTTGCTCTGGTGTTGCCGCAGCATGAATGATAGGAATAATGGCTTCATTAGCACTACCGACAAATTTTTGTGCTTGATAATAATGCTCTACTGTTGACCAGTAAGTACCCTGGATGTCGATCGCGTGGGGTGAAAAGTTAGAAAAACACCCATAGGGTTCGCATACCTTGTAAAAGTAGATTGCCATTCGATTAAATCGTTTTTATTTTTAACTACTTTCTTTAATCGATTATTACAGTTTCTTAGCAAACACCAAATATATTAAACCGATTTTGGAGGACGCATAGCTATGCGCCCTTGCATTGCGATCGGTGTGATGGACAACAATACCAATAAAAAGGACATTAGAGATGCGATCGCATCTCTACAGAGACCCATTACACAGACCCATTTGTTTGTTCTACAATTTGCTTTGCTGCATTTAACAAATACTCATAATAAGTGCGAGCGACGACGGACATTTGCTTGCCAGCAGGATAGACCATGTACCAGTTGCGCTCGATGGGGAAATATTCCACATCTAGCACGGTTAACTCTGGATTAGCAGATTCTGGGATAATGGTATGGCGGGAGAGGACGGAAAGCCCCAAACCTCCAGCGATCGCCTGCTTGATTGCCTCATTACTACCTAATTCGAGCTTGACTTTCAGTTTAATCCCCTGCTCGTCAAACAGCTTCTGTACTGCCGTGCGCGTCCCCGAACCTGGTTCGCGCAGGATAAACGGTTCTTCACTCAGCTGTTGCAAGGAAATATTTTTTTCTCCTGCTAGCCGATGATTTGCAGGCGCAAGCACGACTAAGGGGTTTTCTAAAAACGGCTGGAAACCGATATCGAGATGTTCTGGTAGCTGACTCATGATATACAAGTCGTCCAGATTCTCCTTCAGGCGATCGACAATCCCTGAATGATTCGTTACCTGTAAGGCGATATCAATCCCTGGGTAAAGCTGGCAAA